>NZ_CALETC010000225.1:0-1964 GCF_937920065.1 Acetomicrobium mobile | reverse complement strand
AGAGCATGGAAAAACTAGAGATCGACGGTGAACCAAGGATCATAGCTCGTGGTTGTGTCATGGGGAAGTATTGGAATGAAATGGGCATGGGTGAGCTTGGAAGGCTATACTGCTTCGTCGATGTTGCAAAATACATGGCCTTTAATCCGGATTATAAATTGGTACACTTAAAAGCACTGCCTGACGGAGACGAACATTGCGAATTTGCCATTGGGCTTACTACCGAACAAGAAAAAAAGGACTTCTTCGATGAAAATAAAGATTGGAGATATATAGACGGGTAGTTAAGGGGTATTAATTTATAACAGGAGGTAATGTTAGATGGCGAAAATAACCGAGGTCGTTTTATCTAGTACTGTTAAGTACAAAAAAGAGGATCTTATGAGTTTAGACCCTGTTCTTCTACGTGCGCTTCTCCGCGAGCGTGTCCATCATAATATTGAGGTTCCACTGTATACTATTCTCCTTAGATGGGAGGATAAACCGATATCGACCTTCGGCCTACAAGCACAGTTGGTGTTCGATGTATGGAGAGAAAGAGGGTTACCCGAAGACGGGCCGGACATAGAATGGGCTAAGAGATACCTTCATTTTGCTGAGCAGGTTCGAAATGGAATAAAACCGGAAATTAACGAACCTCTTCCTGAGCCTTTTACTGAAGAAGAGATGAAAGTAGTAGAAAAGTTGATATGGCGGCGAAAATCAATTCGTAACTGGCTCAATAAACCAGTGCCTGAATGGATGATCGAGAAGCTCCTTGAAGCAGGCAGGGCTGCACCAATTGGTTGCAACCTTGACGAAGTATACTTTATCGTGCTTAAAGATCCAGAAGAGAAGAAGATGATGTGGAGCGATATCTCTACAGAGAATGCTGTAATAATAGTCATTTGTTACGATACGAGGATTCATAAAGTTGTAGGGCAAGATCCATGTGTGCGTCATAATATGTTCTATGATGCTGCAGCAGCTGCTGATCACATATGCCTCATGGCCCATGCTCTTGGTTTGGGAGCTTGTTGGTTGTCTAAGACAATAAGGTCGACCGATACAGAGGATACTGGTGAAAAGTTTAAGAAACTGTACGGACTCCCTGATTACATTGAGCCTGCAATGCACGTTGCCGTAGGTTGGCCAGCCATAGGGACAATTAAGACGCAAAGAATGCCCCTTGAAGACTTGATACTAACTAGTGAAAAACCATATCCTTGGACGAGTTTGCAACAGTAAACAATTATCCCCCTAAGGATGTCCTGTCCTCCAGGGGGGATGTGATTTTTGCGATTTATCTTTTTATATCAACAGATATTTCATATCTTCGCATGATATCCTATTCCTCATTGCATTCACTCTGTATTGATATACTCTCGGATTTTTGGGTTAAATCATCTACAGATTTGCAGGAAGATAAAATGTGAGATCGCATCAGTTCTACAGCCTTGTCCTCATTGCGTTCCTTACATTCCCAATTCGTTACCCGAGTTGAAGTTGGCCATGATGAAAGAAATAGGAATAAACGACTTAGATGAACTTTATAGAGATATTCCGGAGGAGTTAAGGTTTAAGGGAAAGATGAACCTGCCGGAACCACTGCATTCGGAATTAGATCTGAAACGACACATGGAGGAAATATTATCCAAGAATATGACATGCGAGGAAAATGTCAGCTTTTTGGGGTCCGGCTGTAGGGGCTGTTGGCGTAAGGAAAGAATTTGAACAGTATTTACCGGTAATACGTGGCGCTAGCATCCCTTACGATGCCCCTGGCAAGCATAGGCTGGAACAGGTCAGATACAGTTGGGAGAAATTGGCGGAAGATACAGGTGTCACAACCGAAGATGTACAGTGCAGGATGTGTGACTTTGGCATGCACTATTGGACGAGCCATCATCCTTGGATAATACCGGAACCCTAGCGGGCATGGGTGGAAAGGTGGGCTTGAAAGGAACGGATGGCCCCGAGATAGT
>NZ_CALETC010000224.1:0-5316 GCF_937920065.1 Acetomicrobium mobile | reverse complement strand
ACCATGACTACGTCGTCCTGATCCCTGCCCCAGCTCGATTCGCCCTTGGACTCAAGCACGCCTATCACCTGAAAGGGTATGTTTTTTATTCTGATCGTCTCGCCCACGGGGTCGGAATATCCAAAAAGCTCTTGTGCCACGGTCGTCCCAAGTATGGCCACCTTGGCGGCGCTTCTTATGTCCTGCTCCGTGAAGGGACGCCCCAACTTCAGCTGCCAGTCGTTGACAACGAATACGCCTTCGGTGACGCCTGAAATTTGGGTTGACCAGTTTTGGTTTCCGTAGACCACCTGAGCTACCCCTGAGTATTGGGCCAGCACTTCTTCGATGGACGGACATTCCTCTTTTATGGCCGTGGCGTCGCTTAAAGTCAGCGAGGGGATGCTGCCGGCACCCATGCGGATGCCTCCCGAGGTTACCGTCCCGGGCCGTATCATGAGCAGATTGCTTCCCATGCTGGACATGACGCTTTTTATCTGAAAAGTAGCGCCTGCACCCAGCGCAAGCATAGCTATGACCGCCCCAACGCCTATGACTATGCCTAGCATGGCAAGGCCCGAGCGCATCTTGTTTGAAACTATGGCCCTGAAGGAAACGCGGCAGGTCTCGACAAAGGATATCATTCGGCACCCACCCGACTTTCGACTTTTTCCTTCGACCCGTCGCTCGATATCAAGCCGTCTAAAACACCTATGACCCTCTTTCCGTAGCTTGCGATGTTGCTATCGTGGGTCACGAGCACCACCGTTATGCCCCGTTTTTCGTTCAAACTCACCAACATTTCCATTACCTGAGCACCGGTCTTGGAATCCAGGCTTCCCGTCGGTTCGTCGGCCAAAAGAAGGGGGGCATCGTTCACCAGCGCCCTAGCTATGGCCACTCTCTGCTGCTGGCCTCCCGAGAGCTGGTTCGGCCTGTGATCGGCCCAATCAAGCAAACCCACCAGCTCCAGTGCCTCCTCGGCCTTTCGCTTTCGCTCTGCCGCTGGAAGTCCCGCGTAGAGCATGGGAAGCTCCACGTTTTCCATGGCATTCATCCTGGGAAGGAGGTTAAACCCCTGAAATATGAAGCCGATCTTTGCGTTTCTGACGCGGGCTAGCTCATCTCTCGTCATGTCGGTGATCTCCCTGTCGTCCAGAAGGTAGGAGCCGGACGTGGGTACGTCCAGAGCTCCCAATATGTGCATAAGGGTTGATTTGCCCGACCCCGAAGGACCCATTATTATCACGAATTCTCCCTTTTCGATAGAAAAGGAAACCCCCTTCAGGGCCTCGAACTCCACGCCGTCCATCCTGTAAACCTTTCGTACGTCTTTCACTTCTATTAACGCCATTTCCAACCCATCTCCCTAGAGGGGAAATCTCCTTGCGCTTGCCCTTCCCTTTGTGGAACCTGCTTCCTCGCCGATTATGACGCGATCGCCCTCTTTAAGATCGTCGCTTTTTATCTCCACATAAGCCCCGTCGGTTATTCCCGTCTCTACCTGTACGGGAAGGGGACGTCCCTCCTCCAACACCCAAAGGACCCGGCCTCGCAGGAGCTCTCCTTCGTAAGCGGAAGGCCTGTATCTGAAGGCAGCGCTCGGCACGGCCAGGACTTTCTCCTTTTTATCGGTAATTATGGTCACGTTTGCCGTCATGCCGGGTTTTAACATCAAATCGGGATTGGACACGTCGATAATCACAGGATAGGTTACCACGTTTTCGACGACGCTCGATGCTATCCTCACCTGCTTTATCCTGCCCGAAAAGACGGCGTTGGGGTAGGCATCGACTGTGAAGGTCACCTCCAGTCCTTCTCTCACGTTTCCTATGTCGGCTTCGTCCACGTTGGTCTCTATCTGCATCTTGGTGAGGTCCTGAGCTATGGTAAAAAGCGTAGGCGTCTGAAAGCTCGCCGCCACGGTCTGCCCTGCGTCCACGTCGCGGGAGACCACTATGCCGTCGACGGGAGAGTAGATCCTGGTGTAGCCGAGGTCGGTCTCGACCTTCTTTAATGAAGCCTGAGCCTGAAGGACGTTCGCATCGGCCTCGCTCACACCTGCCACTGCAAGGTCGTAGTCGGTCTGGGCAGAATCGAGGTCGCTCCTTGCGATTAAGTCCCTCTCCCAGAGCATCTTCTGGCGGTCGAGGTTTCTTTTCGCATCGGCAAGGGTGGCCTGTGCCCTCTGCAGCCCGGCCTTTGCCTGCATGAGGTTGGCCTTTGCCTGTTCCACCTGGGCTTCAAAGGTGGTGGGATCTATGAGGGCTATTATCTGCCCCTTATGCACGGTGGAGTTGTAATCTGCATAGATTTCCCTTATAGTCCCGGAGACCTGAGTTCCCACTTCTACGGTCGTCACCGCCGAAACGTTTCCTATGGCAGTCACGAAAGAAGAGATATCGCGCCTTTCGACGGGCGCCATATCGTAGTTTACGCCCTCCTTCCTGCTAAAAACCCCCCTGCCAAAGACAGCGAAAAGCACCGCTCCTATGACGAGGACAAATAACATCTTCTTTTTCACGGCAAATTCTCTCCCATCGCACTTTTAAGCGTAATTTCGGCCATCCTGTAATCGTAAAGGGCCTGAACGTAATTTCTCCTGGCGTCGTTTAAAGCCACCGTGGCATCCGTAACCTCGATGGGGCTTCCAACTCCCGCCTGATATCTTCCAAGGGCCAGCTCCAGGTTTTCCTCCGCCTGCCTGACCATTAGCCTGGACACTTCCACGCTTTCGCCGTATTCGATCAAGGAAAGATAACCCTCTTCGATTTCGAGGGAGATGTCGTTTCTCAAGGATGAAGTGGCCAACTTAACTTCCTCCAGGTTGGCGGCCGCTTCCTTCGTCTGATATTCCACGAGATACCCGTCAAAAAGGGGAATGCTCATGGTCACGCCGAAGTTCCATCCCTCATCCAGTGGAAAGTTTTCGCCTTCAAAGTTGTATGCTGCGTAGGCCGAAAGAGTCGGAGAATCGCCCCTGGCCGCAAGCTCCAGCGATTTTTGTGCCGCGACCTCGCCGGTTTCTTGAGCCTTGAGGTCCGGCCTGTTTTCAAAAGCCCTCGCCAGCGCCTCCTGTTTCGTTATATCGTAGGCCTTGAAGTCCATGTCGTCGGCTATGTCATAGGAGGGCGTGTCGGCAAAGCCCATGGCGTTGCTCAAGGTCTTCCACGCTATCTCAAGCGAGGACCTGGCCTTTATTAGCTCGAGGCGGGCGTTGCTCAAATCCACCTGCGCCTTCGTTACGTCGAAGCGGGGCGCCGTGCCTGCCTCGTAAAAGCCCTGAGCCTGCCTTAAGTGTTCCTCAAACTGTCTCACGGTATCCTCGGCCACGGAGACGTTTCTCTTAGCAGCCAGCACCCCGTAGTAGGCCTCCGAGACGCCGTAGGCAATATTTCTTTTCCTGTTGTCCGCCTCAAATCCTGTTGCCGTGACGTTTTCTCTCTCAATGCCTATCTTCCTTTCCCGCTGACCGAAGTCGGTTATAACTTGAGATAGGGAGATGTTGCTGGAGTAATTTGAGTGGGTGCTTCCGCCTGCTGGAGAGCTTCTCGAGTAGTTGGTGGATGCGGACAGCTCGGGGTAATTTTGCGACATTGCCTGGCCAACCCTGCTTTCCTGGGCTTCAACCTTCTTTTGAGCGCCCATGACGTCGGGATGGGCCTGAAGGGCTATCTCTATGCATTGTTCCAAGCTTAAAAGATCGCCCTCTTGTATCATTGAGGTCTCGGCCTGAGAAGGCAAGGGTTCGAATAAAGCTGCCGAATAAATAAAAATTGACGCCAAGGTTAATTTAGTTCGGGCCTTCAAATGTGTTTTGCTCCTTTCTATCTTTTTCTGTAATTTTATTTTAATATTTATGCAATGCAATCCGTACTTACGCTTACGCCTGTTTTAGCATTAATGTCCTGTTAAGGCCACTGAATTCTATAAAAAGGAGTGATGTAGGGTTGGACATAATGTCATTGCTGGGTAAAAGGGTCACCGAGAGGATCAAGCCTTCCGCCATCACGGAGATGATGATACTCGTAAAGAAACACAACGCAATCTCGCTGACGGCGGGCGAGCCCTCGAGCGAGATGTATCCCGTAGATTTGCTGCGGGAGACCATCGAGAGGGCTTTGAGGGATCCCGGAATCCTCAGCTACTATCCCCTTTCCACGGGGATAACGGAGCTTAGGGAATGGATAGCCGAATGGATGAAGGAAGACGGACTTTTGCCGCAAAGCTACGGCGGGGAAAACGTGATAATGACTAACGGGTCGCAAGACGGGCTTAACCTCGTTTCCGAGGCCTTCGTAGAGCCGGGCGACACCGTGCTGGTCGAAAATCCCACCTATCCGGAGGCCCTTCTTGCCTTCGGCAAGGAAGGGGCAAGGTTCGTAAGCGTTCCCGTCGACAAGGACGGCCCTATAGTCGAGGAAATGGAAAGGGTCTTATCTCAAAACAAGGTTAAACTCTTTTACACGATAGTGAACTTTCAAAACCCGTCGGGGTGCGTAACTTGCGATGAACGAAAGAGACGAATATTGGAGCTGGCATCGCGGTATGGCTTTTTGATCATAGAAGACGATCCCTACAGATACCTCAGGTACGAGGGGAAACACGAAGGGTCTTATATCAGCCTCGCCCAAGAAGAGGACAGGGTCATATATCTTGGAAGTTTCTCGAAGATCATAGCGCCGGGCATAAGGTGCGGATATATGGTCGTGCCCTCAAAGATTACATCTCAAATGGGAGAACTTGTGCTTGCGACGAAGCTGTCCCTTCCGGCATTTCTGCAGAGGGCGACCTGGGAGCTGTTGCGAAATATCGACATGAAAGCCCACCTTGCCAAGCTGGCCGATACCTACAGGACGAGAAGGGACGCTCTGCATCGCTTTTTGCAGGAAAAGACGGCGCCTCAGGGCATGACCTACGACCTGCCCAAGGGAGGGTTTTTCATCTGGGCCCGCGTGCCATGGCTGAAGGACTGCTTCGACTTTGCCAAATTTGCGGTGCTTGAAGAAAAGGTGGGAGTCGTGCCGGGGGCTGCCTTTTATCCCGACGTCTTGACTGCCGACAGATCCACCTTGAGGCTTTCCTTCGCGAAGGTCCCGCCGGAAACTGCCGAAGAGGCGGGCGAAAGGCTTGGGAGGGCTTTGGCCAGATATAAAGAAACCAGATAAAAAGACAAGGATACGAAGTTGGCCTCAAAGCATATGTTCGGCTTTGGGGCTAACTTTTTTCAGTTTAAGATACAGGATGCCATACCGATATTTCAACTACCAGAGATGCCTGTAAGCCTGCCCGCGCGGTCGCACGGCTAATACAATTACCGCATTAGCGGAGTTATCT
>NZ_CALETC010000223.1:0-2505 GCF_937920065.1 Acetomicrobium mobile | reverse complement strand
ATGCGGGCAAGGAAGACGGCCTTGGAAGCTGTGGTCTTTTTCGATTCCCCCTTGAACCTGCCTCGGGTAAAGATGTTGATCAACGCCTTTGCCCTAGTCGTTGCTCTTGCTTTGGCCTTTGGGGCAAAAGATCAGTGGGCGATGGTCTTGAGGTTTTTGAATCGAATGCCCTTTGACGCAAAGGATTCAATTTTCAATAAAGATATTGGATTTTATATATTTCAATACCCCTTTTATAGGTATGCACAAAGTCTTTTGTTTAAAGTCTTTTTGATTTCGTTGATAGGTACGGCTTTCATCTTCTTTATCGCCAGAGCTCAGGGAAGAGTTGACATGGAATCCTACAGACAAATCCCCCTTTCGGCGCGAGAGCGGTTGCAATTGGGGATTTTGGCCGGCATTTTAATGCTTTTGTTGTCGTTGGGGTATTGGCTTGACCGTTACGAACTTCTCTTTTCTCCCCTGGGCGTCGTCTACGGAGCGGGATATACAGACTTGCATGCTCGTCTGTTGGCCTTAAACGTCCTTGCCACAGCCGTCGCCGTCATCGGGCTTTTTCTCCCCATAGCTGCTAGACGCAAAAGTTGGAAGTTCATAGCAGTCTTGATTGGAGTATGGATCGTTGGAACAATTGGTTTGCGGGGCATATATCCAGGGGTAATTCAAAGATATGTAGTAGAGCCCAACGAATTTCAGCGGGAAAGCCCTTACATAAGACATAACATCCTGGCCACGCAACGCGCATACGGGTTAGACGATGTAGTAGTGCGCCATATCACTCCCAAAGACGGAGTGACGATGGAAGACCTTAATAAAAACATCGAAACCATAGAGAACATAAGGTTGTGGGATTACGGCCCCTTGCTTAGAAGCTACAAGCAACTTCAGGAAATTAGGACCTATTACGATTTCCCCGACATCGATATAGATCGCTACTATTTACAAAGCGAAGTGCCCAGGCAGGTGATGCTCGCCGCAAGGGAATTGGAGGTTCGGCAGCTTCAAAACCCTACATGGGTGAATATGCATCTCGAGTTTACCCATGGTTATGGCATAGTAATGAATCCTGTCAATGAGGTAACCCCAACGGGCTTGCCCGTGTTTTACGTTCAAGACTTGCCTCCCAGGACAACCATTCCCCTTTCCATTGAATATCCTCAAATATATTACGGAGAAATGACCGATTATTATGTTCTGGTAAAAACGACGGTTCAAGAGTTCGACTACCCTGCTGGAGACGAGAACGTCCGCTCCACCTATGAAGGCAGCGGAGGAGTTCCCGTTAATTCTTTATTACGCAGGTTGGCATTTACCGTTCGCTTTGGCGATACTCAAATTCTTTTCACCGACGCAATCACGTCGGAGAGCAGGATCATGTATTACAGGAATATACTCGAAAGGGCTAAGCGCATCGCGCCCTTTTTGCTTTTCGATCAAGATCCTTACCTTACGGTGATGGGCGGAAGGCTTGTATGGGTGATGGACGCTTACACCATAACCGACAGATATCCCTATTCGCAGCCAACACTTCTATCGACCAAAGCCGGAAAGATGCGTTTTAACTACATCAGAAACAGCGTAAAAGTTCTGGTTGATGCCTATGACGGTAACGTTGAGTTTTACATTTCCGATCCTAAGGATCCCTTGATCCTCATTTGGAATAAGATATTTCCCGATCTGTTTAAGCCCCTGGAAGAGATGCCCTCCGAGTTGATCCTCCATCGACGTTATCCCATGGACCTTTTTCAAGTGCAGGCTCAAATATTTTCCGTGTATCACATGACGGACCCAAACACCTTTTACAACAAAGAAGACGTCTGGTCCTTCTCCACACACGGAGGATCGCAGGCATCGCCCTATTATATCGTTACGAAGCTGAGAGAAGAGGAGAGGGCTGAATATGTCTTGGTCACGCCCTATCTCCCCATAGGAAAGAACAACATGATTGCCTGGTTAGCGGGGCGTTGCGATGGAGATGCTTACGGTCAGCTGGTGGCCTATGTATTCCCGAAGCAGAAACTGATTTACGGCCCCCAGCAGATAGAGGCATTGATAAATCAACATCCCGAGATATCAGCACAGCTTTCTTTGTGGGGACAGAGAGGCTCGGACGTAATATTTGGAAGATTGCTAGTGATCCCTTTGGAGGATTCGATTTTGTACGTGCAACCTCTCTACTTAAGGGCAGAAAACAGCGATCTTCCCGAACTCAAGAGGATAATCCTTGCGGCCGGTGGCCGCGTAGTTTGGGGAGAGCGCTTCGATGACGTAATTAGCGATTTATTTGGAATTGAGGACGAAAGGGAAACCAAAGCGACAGAATCTCCTTTGTACAAATCGGAGGGCTTGCCTGAAGGCGGTACCCTCGGGGAATTGGTAAGGAGAGCCAGGGAAACATACAATGAAGCAGAGGAAGCATTGCGAAGGGGCGATTGGGCAGGGTACGGAGAAGCTTTAAAGCGCCTGGAAGGTTACTTGCAGCGCCTGGACGATTTGACGAGACCC
>NZ_CALETC010000222.1:0-1413 GCF_937920065.1 Acetomicrobium mobile | reverse complement strand
GGGTTGGTGAAGGCTTAGCTTCGAGGATTGAGCCTTTGCCTGCCTAAAAATGCTTTTCTTACAAATTATCATGTTAGAGTAAAATTCAAGGCTAAAGATCTGAACTAAATATCTGACTCCAAAGGCCTATTTTCTTCTAACTGAATTATTAATGGAATGATGGAAGCAATAAACTTCTCAAAATCGCCCAATTGCTCGGTTATAATTTCGTATAACAATTCCGGCGATACATCCTCGTAACCATGGACGAGACGATTGCACAGACCGACCATAGCAGAATAGGTGTCAAACTCCGAGGCCGAAATGACCTTTTTCTTGCTGAGCATTTTTAAGGCGTCACGTGCGTCACTCGGTGGGTAATTAAATTTTTTGGCAGCCACGTGATAGACTATGTCAATCATTGCTTCAATGCTCGTCTGCAAAAAATACTTTATGGCGCTCAGTATCAACGTGTCTTCGATTATTTTCTGTCGTCTGTAAGTTTTTACTATTCCGTTGATAGTATTCACTTGCTGACGAATGTAGGCTATCTTTCGTCTGAGGCGGGTCCGTGTCAAGAGTCATCGTTATGCCCCCACGATGCTCTTCAGGCATTCGATGTAGCGCGGGTAATTTTCCCCATAACGACGGCTCACGATCTCTATGAAATTGGTGATCGTTTCGTGATCTCGTTCGTAGATCAACCTTCTTTATAAGGTCCTCATCTATGCGAACCATGGTTCTCAACTTGCCTTTCTCTCCCTTTCGCCCTTTTAGCTTCCTCATTAATATATATTATACATATAAATAAACGAATGCTATCCGCGTTCTGCTGTAATTGAACCTTTTTTAATTTGAATGGCCATGCTATATTTATTACGTCAAACTAAATCAATTATGCATAAATGGGGAGGATGCGATGAATTTGACACAAGCATTCGTCAACTTAAGTCCCGTGATGCAGGCGCTCATCGCAACGCTTTTTACCTGGGGAGTAACGGCCCTGGGGGCTGCGGCGGTCTTTTTGACCAAAGAGGTGAGCAAAAAGCTGCTCGACAGCATGCTTGCCTTTGCCGGAGGCGTCATGATAGCTGCAAGCTACTGGTCCCTGCTTGCTCCTGCCATCGAGATGTCCGAAGGAAAGCCAACACCATCCTGGATTCCGGCTGCCATCGGGTTTCTGGCCGGTGGAGTATTTATGCGCATCATAGACATGATCCTTCCTCACCTTCATATAGGACTTGAAAAGTCCGACGCCGAAGGGATTAAAACCTCATGGCAGCGAAGCACGCTTTTAGTGCTTGCCATAACCCTTCACAACATCCCCGAAGGCATGGCCGTGGGCGTCGCCTTCGGTGCCTTACATTACGGGCTGCCTTCGGCTTCCTTGGCGGGCGCCGTGTCTTTGGCCATCGGCATTGGGCTTCAAAACTT
>NZ_CALETC010000221.1:0-2175 GCF_937920065.1 Acetomicrobium mobile | reverse complement strand
TTATTTATTAATTTAATAATAAGATATTCCTGGAAGGAATTATATATATCCTGCATTAATGGGGCTTGAAATATTTGCGACCCTATGGTATGGTTTTCGCGTGCGCAAAAGAGCGCTCGTGAAACTGGTTTCGTAATTTAAAACTATTTTCCGAAAGGAGGTGAACGCCATGGATCACGCCCTCTTGGGAAAGATCATCGGCAACCTGTTGCGGAAAAGGCGCATGGAGCTCAACTACACTCAGCTTGACGTATGCAAGGCTGCATCCATCTCCCAGGGTCAGCTGTCCCGCATCGAAAACGGACTTCGCATTCCCTCTTTAGCGATGCTACTCAATATATGCAAGAAGCTCAACTGGAATCTCAACATCGGAGATATAACAAAGTTCTTATCGGATGATAAGTCATCAGAGAAAAAGGAAGAAAACCGGGAAAAGGCGGAAAAGGAAGGCAGTAATGAGGACGGAGAGGACGCAGAGGAGCCCGTTTAGCACCGGCGTCCGTAGAGTGCGAAAATGCAGTAGCGTGATGCGATATTCACGCTACTTTTTTTGACAGCACGAGAGAATTTACATGGAGGTCATAAAATTGAAAAAGGGATTTTTCGTAAAAGTACATGTGAAAGTCATCACCGACGAGAGGCTGGCCATATACGAGAAGATGGCCTACGTGGCCCTGTGTCGCTTCGCCGACAGAGAGGGCAAGTGCTTTCCCGGGCTGGACACCTTAGCCCATATGGCGGGCTGCTCGCGGTCAAGGCTTTATGACGCCCTCAAAAAGCTCGAGGCCCTTGGTTACGTCCGCATAACGAAACGCGGCACATCCGGCAAAAGGCGCAGCAACCTCTATATTCTGCCGCTGCTTAACCCTTTTCTTTCCGACGCAGAAACGAAATGCGTCCATCAGGAATGCGACAGTGATACGCCCGAAAGACATATAACTATATCCAATATTAAAGAACAAGATCCAGGGGAACACTTAGAGTACACGGCACGTACGCCGCAGGGTGGACATGAGACGTTCACCTACGTGCCAAACATTCTTCCTGAAACAAGATCCGAAACCCCCTCACCCGTTTATTTGAATGATTTTAAAACACCGAAGAAGGAAGACCCAAACACCTCAGAGGCAGACCAAAACGCGCCTCAGGATGAGGAGCCTTCCATCCTCAGGCATCCTCCCTACGAAGAGATCATAAAGTCTTACGTCAGTCACTTCCCAGACCGTGAGGTGCCTCCCTTAAACGACGACACGCGTTTTTTGATGAAGATCGCAAGCATGGCCAACCACGAGCTTTTTGAGATTGACGGCTGGGAGAGGTATTTCGAGACGGTAAAAGGCCTGCCCTTTCTGATGGGCGAAAACCCCGCCGGATGGAGGCCGCCGTTTAAGTGGCTGATAAATCCGGAAAACATCAAGCATGTAAAGAAGGGATTCTTTGCTCCCGACGGACCTGTCAGCATCCTGCAGGAGGGCAAAGACACAAAGGACGTAAAGGCAGACCTGCCCGAGGGGATCAAAAGCTACCTATTGGGCCTGTCAAGGCGAATGGAAGAAAAGATGAATCAAAAAAGGAGTGCATGGCTGTGAACGACACGGACTTCGAGGAATTCGCTAAAGCGATAGCGGGCTTGGCGGAATTGTACGGTCAAAGGCTGACCAGCAAAAAGGTGACGCTTTTCTTTGAGGCATGCAGGGAGCTTTCGCTTGCGCAGGTCGTAGAGGCGGTCAAAAGGCGCATGCGCTCCGAGAGGTTCTTTCCCTCCCCTGTCGAGCTGTTTGAGGCACTTTACGGCACCTTTGAGGATCAGGCCATGATGGCTTGGGGCGACGTATTGTGGGCAGTGACGCATTGCGGCGCAAGCAGGCCCGTGAAGTTTGCTGACTATCGCATACACTTCTCTCTTGAGCACATGGGCGGCTGGCCGCGCGTCGCCCTGGCCGTCAAGGAGGGGCAGGGCTGGGCGCTTAAGGACTTTAAGATGTGGTACGTCTTCGCGCTGAAGCGAGGCGTCAGCCCCGATGAAGTCAGGCCGTACCTTCCCGGAAACGGCCCGATTCCCTACGGTGTTACCGCACAAGACATAGAAGCCCATGCCCAAGTTGTCCTGGCACAAGAGGGAACGTATCTGCGCAGGATGGGATTAAATTAAGCAAATCTATTTATATATTTACT
>NZ_CALETC010000220.1:0-3679 GCF_937920065.1 Acetomicrobium mobile | reverse complement strand
ACGGGCATCTTGTAAACGTAATTCTCCTCGAACCTGAATTTCCCTTTCATACGCCAGCCCCCCTCGTACACCCGATGGCATGCCCTACATCCTCTGTAAAAGGGCGTTTCTGCAAGGCCTCGGGAGACTCCACCATCTCCTGAAAGGGAAGGAAACTGCTGCTTTTGGATGAAAAGCACCGACAGAAACTTGTATAGGAAGGATGCCGATCAAAAGGCATTGGTTATCCTGATGGCCAGGCCTTCAGCCCTATCCGCATCGCTTAGCTTGAAACGATATTGAAGGATGATGTCGAGGTACGAACGTGGCGCATGATAATCGTCTTCCCTGTACCACGTCCTCCACATCAAGCCCGGACCAATGCTCAAGGCCCATTCCTCATCAGAGGAATCGATGCCCTCGAAGGAAAGGGGATCACTGTCGTAATCGCCGCGGAAAAAGAGGTGAGGCGTAAAGACGGTCTTTCCCTTTTGCCCTCCCAAACGCGTGCTTCTCCCGGCCCTACACTCTACCACCCCAAAGGTCCGTCCTTCATCCAGCAGATGGGCTACCTCGCCGTAATAAAAAAGATAATCCCAACTGGGATCCGTTACATTCAAATCTGATCCCCTGTCCCAGGAATAGCCCATGCGGACCTGCCAGTCGTTCGACTCGTCCTGCTTCCAGTGTCTTTCCAAAGCGATGTTCAAGTTTGTGTCGCCTATAGGTTTGTACCTGATGCCCAAAACGTACATCCCCGTATCCCAGCCTTCATTATCGTTTTCAGCGCTCAAGGTCAACCCGTAAGACACATACATGGACAACTGCCTGCCATTGTCATTTATCATCTGATAGTAGATCTCCTGCCACATCTGTTGAGTTTCGCCCCCGGAGACGGTCCTGCCCGAGATATAGCCGGGGTATCCGTTCTCTTGGTAAAAATAAGATGTGTACATGCCCCATCGTCGTTCCAAATTGGAGTTCTCACGCCGAAGGGAGTAAATCCAGCCCTTCGTTTCCTCGTCATTTTCTCCGCGTTTTCTGTATGCTTCAATGCTTCTCGTAAAATAATGCATGCTCTTTCTGTTATTGCCTGCGCCTTTGAAGGCGTAGGCAGCATCGGCCAATACCTCGGGAGACGCCCCGCAGTCATCGGACAAGGCTTCATCGAAAAGATTTGCAGCCATGTCGTCCTCGCCAAGGTTTGCAAAGAGATAGGCAAGCGTAAGCAGCCTGTACTGTGTAGCCGACCGGGGATACAGTGACATGGCCTCCGACATCAGCTTCGCCGCAGCCTCAACGTTACCCTGAGCTTTTTCATATTCCCCAAGCGCCCATAGCACTTCCGCCCTCTGCGAATCCGATTGGGCCATGTTGGACAACCTGTCCATATATCTTCTTAACTCGCTGCCCGACATTGTATTTGAGACGAGCCGTGCGACGCCGTAAAACACCATCGGGTCGTCATGAACGGTCAAATATTTTAACGCCTTACCGGCATCGTTAAGCTCGATGGAGAGGTTAACCAGGCTCAAGCGCACGTTTTCTCGAGCATCCTCGGAAAGGTCGTCAAATTTGAGGGCCTTTTCGAAATCCTCAAACGCCCCTTGCGGATCGCCCAGTTCAAGCGACAAATAGCCCCGCGTCGAATAGACATAGCCGTTACTCAAGCCTCCCAAAATTGCTCTGGTGACCTGCTCCTTTGCCTCCAAGGGCTTTCCTTCTTTCCTGAGTATCTCCGCATAAAGCATTCTAAGGGAGTGGTTTTTGGGGTCTTTTTTCAAAAGCTCTTCAGCAAGGCATTTTGCTTCCTCTGTCTTGCCCGCTTCGTAAAGGTCATAGACAGAAGGCACGGAAGCATGTGCAGGCACATAGATGTCGGGCAATAAAAAAAGCATCGCAAAGGCAAAAACGGCAAGCAACCTCAGCATATCCTTGCTATGAACCCAGATATATGATGCAATAAGCTGTCTTTCTGTTCTTTTCATGAATGATATCATCCCTATATTAGATTTAAGTGCTCATTTCCATGTGAGCAAGATCACCCAGTATATTGAGCATATCGCTTTCCTTCATCAGGCAAAACTTTAGTGGCCCCGTCCAGTGCTTCTTTATTTCGTTCAGACATTCCTGCGCAACAGCTCTGGTGACGGCAAGCCGAAGGGCCCCATCCTTCTCGATCGAGGCCGGAAAGACGAGATGGTCGGCGCATAACTTCTTTGGCAATACATCTGCCATCGCTGCCACATCGATCTCATCTTGGGATACCAGTGGCAACCCCAGCTGCTCGGAGAGTGCCTTAGAAAGGGTATCCTCGTCGATCAGCCTGTGCTTCATCAATATTTCTCCCAATAACTTGTTGCTTTCCCTTTGCTCTTGCAGTGCAGCCCGTAAGTCCTCTTCCCGCAAGACCTTCCACTGCAATAGGATATCGCCCAATCGTCTTCTGTAGGTGGCTAGCGTTCCTCGGTCGGATAGACGTGCTGCGTTTTATCCCACACCAAGGGCTTACCCGATAAAAGATGCTCGCCGAAGAGTCTCAATGCCCTCAATGTAGCACAAAAATTTATAAAATTAACCACAAAAATTCTCGGGATGCTTAAAAGCGATTGCTTCCAGCCGTAAAGCAAGAAGACAAACAATGCGCGGTGCAATAATCTGTTTGCTAGGAAAAATATGTTAAAGATCAATAATGTTCTAGGGATAGCATAGTTATATGAAGGCAAAAAATTAAGCCTAAGACCAACAAATAGAAACATGTAATTGATAAATAGTATATTGGCCAGGAAATTAACGAAAGAGGTAAATAAGCCCTTACGGTCTCTGTACAGAAAGAACTTATCGAATATATCTCCACGCCAGCCCAATGTCTTGGCTCCCTGCAATGCAATGCCCAGTATCCAGCGACTTTTCTGCCTTACGGCAGCCCAAAAGTTATCTGGGAAATACTCAGATACGGATACGTAAATCTTTCTTGTCCTCCTTATGCCCTTCTTGCCCTGGAGAACGATTGGAAAATGCAAGATAATGCCACCTATTCCCTCCTCCGCCAACGTCAATCCGACTACGTAATCCTCTGTCAGGGAATCGGTGGGGAAAGGACTGCCTCCGTTTTTCTGTTCCAGAAAAGATATGGCGCGCCGGCTAAAGCAGGTACCCACGCCGGCGCTTGGTATCCCTTTAGTCAGTCTTTCTCTGACTAAAAGGTCCTTCAAGTGCCACTCGCTGAATTCGTCCATGTAAGTACACGCCACGAAATCCTTCCATGAGCGCTCCAGCGCCATGACCGGAATTTGTATCATGTCTTTTCGAGGGAGCAGATAGTTAAAGAGCTTCAGCTCCAGGAGGTGGACTATGTCCTCGCTATCGTGCAAGACATATCCCGAAAAGCTTATTCCATGCAGCATTTCATAGGAATGTATCTCGCGGACGACGAAGTTAAGGCAGTCCGCTTTGTTTGTAGGTCCCGGGTGGGCCACCGTGACTCTGACGACCTTCTGAAATTTTTCCGATATAAAATCGACTTCGCGCGAAGTCTCTGGGTCGTTTACATAGGTGCCGCAAAAAATGACGTATCGATCGTAATCCAGATGCTTGATCGTCGTCTCAAGCATCTTGCCGATCACTCCGGCTTCCTGCCATGCCGGAACCATAATGGCAATCCACTGCTCTTCTTTTTTGTATAGATCCTCAACGGTCA
>NZ_CALETC010000219.1:0-4951 GCF_937920065.1 Acetomicrobium mobile | reverse complement strand
CATCGTTTTCGACGAGAAGGGTGCGCCTGCGATTCAAGGCACAACCCTAAAGGTGGTTGAGTTGGTTTTGGAGAAATTGGCCTATGGCTGGAGCCTCGAAGAGTTGCACTTGCAACATCCCTATTTGACCCTTGGCCAAATCCATGCCAGCTTAGCTTATTATTGGGATCATGCTGAAGAGCTTGATAAAGAGATAGCCGAGCGACTCAAAAACGTTGAGGGACTTCGCGAGAAGGCCAGCCAAAAAGGATCGCCATTGGTTGCAAGGCTTAAGGCCAAGAGCCTTCTCTAATGCCGATTTCGTTTTATATGGATGCCCATATCCCGCGGGTTGTCGCTGTGGGGCTTCGCATGCGAAGTGTCGATGTGCTCACTGCCCAGGAAGATGGCGCGGATAGGTTGTCCGATCTAAGCTTTTGGATCGGGCAACCCAACTCAATCGAGTGCTCCTTACCCCAACTTCCGCACTCTTGACTCGCAAGCCAGTAACAGCAAGGCATCCTGCGTTCGGTGGTCACTAATTCTCTTTATAGCCAGATCTTTTTCGGCTTGATCGGTTCATGGGGCACGTTCAGTTTGGAATAAAGCTCAATCTGTTCTGAGGTCGGCCTTGTTGCGCGACGCACTTTTAAAACCCTGCCGTCGGCTGTGGGCAGCACAATAGTTACCATCTGATGGGTCTTGAGCGCCTCCCTCACCGTAAAGGTCAGTTCGCCTTCGTCGTAGGAGATCTCGTAGTACTTAGCGACGCGGGGATAGCGCTCCTTTATCCTGCCTATGGCCTCGTAGACCTTGTCCTCCCTGACCAGCCTGCCGCAAGTTATGCGCTCTTTCAGCTTCTTTAAGTCACAGAGCAGGCGCCTCTCATGGGCCTCCCTTATGGATCTATCCTTAACCGTTCGCTCTTCGCTCACCACCAAGACGTAAACTTCGCCGCCGCACTCCTTCTTCTTCACCTCTACATGGCTCTTCTTTTGGTGGGATTTGGTGGCGGAAGTGGGGCGAACTACTTCTACGAACCCTTCTTCATCTTCGAATTCGCAAAGGAAGCGGTCGCGCTCGCCTTGCCTCGTAGCTACGACGTAATGATAGCCCCTGCTTTTGATGAGATCGATGTTGTCTTGGCTTGCCATGCCCCGGTCAACCACCACCGTAATCATCTCTTTCTTGCCCTGTCTTTCTTCTAAGGCGTCGAGCATGGCACCGACCGTGGTGGAGTCGGCCCTGTTTCCCTCAAAGACCTCGTGCATGATGGGAAAGCCTTCGCGGTCTACCACAAGCCCCACAAGCACCTGTTGCAATCCGGACGCTTGTCCCTAAAGTAGCCGCGCTTAGCTTCATCGTTCTTTACGCACCTTCCCTTGAAATATGTGGAGGTGATGTCGTAGAGGTAGATCGTGCATTCGAGGTTGAAGAGGTTCACCTCCCTCACCCTCAAAAAGTGAAAAATATTATCTTGTATGTTATTCTAATTAAGGTCTTATTCATTTTGCAGGAAGGGTGGTGGCAATAGGTGGACGCCGGACCCAGTAGTCATCGGTGCAGCGTGTATGAAATAACAGGCGGACATGCTCCGGTTCTTTCGGAGGGTCAGGGCTTTCCTATGGCCACATCCTTCATGCCTATCCCTCTGCTTTAGGCCATCCCAAACGCCCTCCGGAGATCGGAAGATTTAGCAAAACGACAAAAACGTCTTTAAGACGCTACGGATCCTTTGCGTCCCTTTAGCAATCCACTGATCTCTGGGAGGTGATTCCAATGGAACAGAGAAACATCGATTTCTTCAGGGGAACCGTCGAGGATATGTTGGAGGCACGTAACTATGAAGCTTTGCGGGATTACCTTAGCGAGCTTCATCCTTACGAGATTGCATCGCTTTTGGAGGAATTCGAGGAACCGGAACAAATCACGATACTTTCCTTGACCCCTCCGGAAACCGCAGCTGAGGCTTTGGAGCACTTGGACTACGACGACCAGTACCGACTGCTTGATCACTCCGACAAAGCCGTGGCCAAGGCGATACTTGCGGCCATGGGACGGGACGCCATAGCCGATCTGCTCATGGCCATCCATCCAAACAAGGCACAACAAATAATGGCCATGGTACCGCAGGAAGATCTGGAAAGCATCAAGTACCTCATGACCTATCCAGAGGATTCCGCCGGCGGGATAATGTCCCTGGACTACATCCAGGCTAGAGAGTACTGGACTATAGAGCAGGTCATAAGGCATTTCAGAAAGGTCGGCCAGAAACAGAGCATCGCAAACTACATTTACGTGGTCGACGCTGTGGGGCGTCTGGTAGGCGTGTTATCCCTCAAGGAACTGCTTTTAAGCGACCCCAAAAGCCTTGTATCCGACGTTATGCACAAGAACATCATAACGGTGCTGGCGGCAGCAGACCAGGAAGAGGCAGCCAGGATAATGAGCCAGTACGACCTCATGATCCTGCCCGTGGTAAACGGCCAGGGCAGATTGGTCGGCGTCATCACGGCCGACGACATCATGGACGTTATAGAAGAAGAGGACACCGAAGACATTCACAGGCTCGGAGGCAGCCAGCCTCTGGAATTGCCCTATCTGGAATCAAGCCTGACGACGCTTTTCAGCAAGCGAATAGGCTGGCTCGTATTTCTCTTCGTCGTCCAGGCGGTTACGAGCAATATCTTAAAGTACTATGAAAATGTTTTAAGCAGCGTGGTAACCTTGGCCTTTTTTATCCCACTGCTTGCCGATGTGGGGGGAAACTCCGGCACGCAGGCGTCGTCGTTGATTATAAGGGCCCTAGCTCTGGGAGAGGTCACGGTTAAGGACATCGCAACCATACTCTTCAAGGAGTTAAGGGTTAGCAGTTTAATGGGTATCGTGATGGGATTCATAGGGTACTTCTTCGCCTGGGCCATAAGCGGTTCGACGGCGATTGGCATGACAGTGGCCTGCACCTTAATAGCGGTCTTGATCATGAGCTCCACGATAGGGGCAATCCTACCCATACTGGGAAGGATGTGCCGCGTGGACCCGGCAGTGTTTTCCGCACCCTTTATCACCACGGTGGTCGATATCACCGCACTTACGGTGTACTTCAATGTCGCGATAAGGCTGCTGAACATAAATTAAAATTTTAGGGTCAAACTAGCTTATTCACGGCACGGGCCACTAATAAGCAGCCTGTGCCGTATTTTGTATTAGTAGACTGTCTTTTTGTACTAACTACGAGTTATTTGTAAAATGATCTGACATACACTTATAATTTAAAACTTTATTTCTATTGACCTCGGATTTCGGAATACTTGTACATATAAATTAAAGTGCATTAATTCATAAAAACTTAATCAGACTTGCATGAGACAGTTGTTATAAATATAATTAAATTTAAGCATTATATTGTCGCCTGCCATATTTTTGCTCGCAACGCTTTTAATATGTTCTATAGTGTCTTTGGCAACGGGCACATCTTGGGGAACATCAGGCACTGTCGGGCTGGCCTTGATGGGCATCGCTGCAGGCTTAGGCGTGCCGGCACCGCTGGCCGCAGGCGTGGTAATATCTGGAGCTTACTTTGGAGATAAGATGTCTCGTCTCCCCTCTCCGATACGACAAACCTGGCACCCGCAGTGACAGGCACGACTCCTTTCAGCCACATTAGGGCCATGATGTCCACAACAATGACTACTTATTATATTATCGTCATCATCATTACCGTAGTCCTCGGATTTAAGTTTGCAGGCGGCCCTTTGGATGTATCGAAAATACAGGCCTTTCAAAAGTTACTGGCCGCAGAGTTTCATATCTCGCCCTTAGGATTTATCCCACCCATCGTAGTAATACTTCTTGCTGCCTTGAGGTTTCCTGCGATTCCAAGCATGTTTGCAGGCGTCGTATTAGGCAGCATAATGATACTCTTTCAAGGAAGCGGATTGGCCACCATGGTCACTGCCATCCATTACGGCTACACTCCTGCTTTGAGCGCCGAGATCGCTGGAGCTGAAAGTTTAGAGGCAGTATCTGCTTTGCTTGCATCAAAGGGCATCACTGACGTTGCACCTGAACTTGCAAAGGAAGTCGCTCAGATGTTAAGTGAATTACTGCAACGTGGCGGACTGGATTCCATGATGTGGACGGTATCGTTGATACTTTGTGCCCTTTCCTTCGGCGGAGTCATGGAGCGATGCGGGTTCTTGGAAGTTTTGCTGGATTCGCTTTTGCGCCACGTGGAGAGCGTCACTGGCCTAATCACCTCTGTGATATTTGCTTGTATCTTTACAAATATACTTTTGGCAGATCAATATGTTGCAATTGTCCTTCCAGGTAGGATGTTTAAATCTGCTTTTGACAAAAAAGGGCTTGCATCCAAGGATGTTATCCAGGACGCTGGAGGACAGCGGCACGCTCACGTCCGTCCTGATCCCCTGGAACACATGCGGAGCTTATCACGCGAGCCTCTTTGGAGTGCCAACCCTTGAGTATCTGCCTTACGCCTTCCTGAACTACCTAAATCCCCTGGTCGCCATAGCGCTCACGGCGATGGGCAAATTCATATTCTGGCGCAAGGAGACGGATGAAGACATCATAACGGAATAAACTTAATGTCAAGAACAGCTTAAAAGGGCCGCCCGCAAGCGGCCCTTTTTGATAGCGCGGATATCTTTAAGATCACTCGATGTAAATTATATAAGGAAGGGGTCTTTCTCTGCCTCCCGGAGAATGATTTACCAAAGCTCCGTTCCACCAGAGGCCTGATGAGCCCCCACCGTCCAGGTTTACGGCATCCTTCATGCCGAGACGTTTTGCCAAAGACGTGAGCTCTGCAAGGGTAACCCCGCGGGAATGCCAGGGATCGCGGCCATCCACCACGACCCAATAAATCTTGCTTCCGTCGCATCCCCACAATGTCCTCGGGTGTCTTTTGTCCGTGAAGCTCGGTTTAAAGCCCTCGTTTGCGCTCACGTCC
>NZ_CALETC010000218.1:0-1049 GCF_937920065.1 Acetomicrobium mobile | reverse complement strand
CGGAGGATATGCTCCCGATAAGATTAGAAGATACCCAAAGGCACTTGAGATAGTTAAAATGCTGAATGATGCCAATAAAATTATCGCTTTTATTTGCCATGCAGGATGGGTGCCTATTTCGGCGGGAATACTGAAAGGAAGAAAGGCTACTTCTGTCGGAGCCATAAAAGACGATATGGTGAACGCTGGCGCCAACTGGGTGGATGAAGCCGTAGTAGTAGACGGAAACCTCATAAGCAGTAGGACCCCAAACGATCTTCCTTACTTTTGCAAGGCCATGATTGAAAAGGCTTCCTCAGGTTGCAGTTTTTGTTGCTAATGAAGTAACGAACGGCCAGTAAAGGGGGCCAATTGTGGCCCCCTTTACTTACTTTGTTAATTAGTTTAGTTAACTAGCACAGCAATTTGCCTGCCTTATTTAACAACACAAAAGTGTAACCAAATGGCACGCATCTCTCGTAATCATATCGCAGGCGGGGCAACGTGAAGTGATTTATAGCGAAAATCGAGTTGGATCTTGCTTCTCTTTTCGCCATGCTTTTAAAATCATTGTCTTTTCCTAAATCCTTTGCCTGAAAAATCAGCTCTTTGAACTTATAGTTTTTCCCAGTTCAATGCCCTTGTTCAAAATCTCAATGTTCTTGTCCAAAACTTTCGCGGGGAGTCTTTTCGCCAAAACTTTGCCTAACGTTTCCTCCGATATTTCTTCGATGAAGCTCGCGGCCACACCCAGGGAAAGAATGTTTGCACTCCTGGGAGATCCAAACTTTATAGCGGTTTCAGCTATTGGAAGACCTATAAATCTTACACCGAGGTCGTATCTAGAAGCTTCGATGACACTGGAATCGTAAATCACCATACAATCTTCGCTATCGATATCAAGATAGCGCACTAAAGCCTCCTCGGCTAGTGCAATGATGAGGTCGGGGGTTAAAGCATAGGGGTATAAGATTTCATCATTGGAAATGATAACATCTGTCTTGGTAAAACCTCCTCTTGCGGATACCCCGTAGGCTTGGGTTTGAGCAGCTCGCAATCCGCAACTGACG
>NZ_CALETC010000217.1:0-8616 GCF_937920065.1 Acetomicrobium mobile | reverse complement strand
TAGAAGAGGCAAAAAAGATCATCAGAGAAATATCAAAAGAGCATTCCAATGCAACACACAATTGTTGGGCTTACAAGGTGGGCGTTGATTTTCCTCAAAAGCATTATTCCGATGGAGGTGAGCCTTCCGGGACGGCGGGCAAGCCTATCTTAGGTGAAATTGAACGAGCAAACCTTACCAATGCGGTCATCGTCGTTACTCGTTATTTTGGAGGAATAAAGCTTGGCGTTAGGGGGCTCATTGAAGCATATGGCCAAACAGCGAGGGAGGCAATAAAGGCAGCCGGGGTTGTCCGAAAGGTTAAGGGAAAAGAAATAATGATCGAGGTGCCTTACGATAAGCAGAGCCTCATATACTCACAGTTTAAATCGATGGGAATAGACGACTCCAACTGGGAGGCACTATACGGAGAAAAAGTCCGTCTTTATGGTAAGATTCCGGACTTTTTGGTTGAAGAGGTAGAAGAGTTGCTTTCAAATTACGTAGGGCAGGGTTGGGTTTTCTCGTGGAGCTGGGTAGATGGAGCTTACTAACTTGCGAGGGTGATGACGTTCGTGTTTGACTTTGAAACGAAATCGGTTATTTTAGCTGGTTTGTTCGTGTGTCTTACGGCCGTTGGGGCTTGGATAAGGATCCCTTTTCCCATCGTTCCTTTGACACTACAAGTATTTTTTGTACTCCTTTCAGGCATGTGCTTAGGGCCAAAGTGGGGAGCAATGTCGCAAGCCGTGTACATTGGAATGGGGTTGATCGGATTGCCGGTTTTTGCGGGCGCAAGCGGCCCGCACATCTTATTTTCACCCACATGTGGTTATTTGGTGGGTTTTATACTTGCCTCCTATGTGACAGGTAAGGTGTCAAGTGGAGAAGCGAAGTTTTTTCGATTTCTGGGTTCTTCCCTTTTAGGGCTTCTGGCGATTTACTTGTGTGGAATAATAGGCTTATATCTAAATTTAAACTTCGTTGTGGGCAAGGAAGTTTCTTTTATTGGGACGATAAAGATAGGTATCTTACCCTTTTTGGCTGCAGACGCATTAAAAGCAGCTGCGGCGGCCATCCTTGCCTCTAGGGTAGCGCCGCAGCTTTTAAATATGAGGGCAAGAGCCGGACTCAAGACAGGGACATAAACCAGGGATCTTGCCAGAATGTGTAAAATGTAACAAGAGAAAGCAAGTTGATATTTTAGCATTAATAAGTAGTCAAGTAATAAAAGTGAGGAAAGATTAAAAATTAACGATAAATGTTTTAAATAATTTTGTAAAAAGACGTAACGGTAAACGCGCTTTTAAATTGATTCATAAAGGTTAAGGCATTCGTTGTATCAGCGGTTCGACAAACTGGATTTCAGAATCCCAGGGAAATAAAATCCACGTGTCTTGACTGACCTCGGTGACATAGGTGTCTACGTAAGGTTTTCCGTCAGGTTTTGCGTAAACCGTGGCGAAATGAGCATCGGGCAACATTTGCCTTACGATTTTGGCGGTCTTGCCAGTGTCCACCAAGTCATCAATAATGAGGGCATTCCCCCCGTCAATGCCCTCTATGCTTTTTATTATCTTCAGCTCTCCCTGCTCCTTTAAAGTGTAGCTTGACACACAAACGGTATCGACGTAGTGGATATCGAGTTCTCTGGCGATAATGGCAGCCGGAACCAAGCCACCCCTAACGATAGCGATTATCTTGTCCCAGGACTGACCCTTATCGATCAGACGCCAAGCTAGGGCTTTGCTGTCCCTGTGAAGCTGGTCCCACGACACCGGAAAAGTTCTTTTATAACGATTTTTACTGACCATAGGCGATCTCCCCTCACGGAAGTGTTATTTGTGTTATTGGTTATAGTAAATTGCGATGCAATTGTATTCTAGCATTAATTAACACCACAACGTACCGGAAACGAGTAATGCGTAGTTGGAAATCCTGCAAGTTTTTTGATCACCAAAGAGGACTAATGGCCCTACTTGCTTAGCTGAGGGGTTCAATAAAAACGAGAAAGACGGTAGAATTTTAACTGACAATTATAATTTTTTTGAGGAGGTTGAAATAAGGTGAAGAGATCAGTTTTAATTGTCGCTCTTTTAATGGTTGCCATTTTTTGTACTCCTCTAATGGCCTTTGAAGCCATTCCCGCCGATAAGCTTAAGGTGGCCTGGTTGTACAATGGCCCCATTGGGGATGGCGGGTGGACCTACATGCACGACCAGGGGAGACTAGATGTAGAAAAGGCTTTCCCAGGCGTGACCACTATGTATGTGGAGTCCGTGCCCGAGGGGCCTGATTCGGTGAGGGCCATGGAAAATTTCATCAGAAATGGCGCAAAATTGATTTTCGCCACATCCTTTGGCTACATGGATTACGTCCAGGAAGCAGCTGGGAGGCATCAGGATACCATATTCATGCACTGCTCTGGATTTAAGAGAGCACATAACGTAGGCGTATATTTTGGACGAATGTACCAGTCAAGATATTTGACTGGATTGGTTGCAGGCAGTATGACCAAGAAAAATGTCATTGGGTTTGTAGCTGCCCATCCCATTCCTGAGGTAATAAGGGCACTCAATGCCTTTGCACTAGGCGCTCGCCATGCAAACCCCAACGTAAAGATAAAGGTGGTGTGGCTCTTTTCCTGGATAGATCCCGGCAAGGAAAAGGAGGCAGCTAAGGCTTTAATCGATGCCGGAGCCGATGTTCTGGGCATGCATGCCAATACCGGTGCAGTCCCACAAGCCGCTGAGGAGGCGGGAGTATATGTCATTGGTTATAACAACGATATGTCAAAGTATGCTCCCACAAAGCATCTCACGGCGCCCATTTGGAATTGGGGAGCAGTATATAAATACACGGTTGGCAAAGTTATAGATGGCACGTGGGAACCTGAGGACATATGGTGGGGGTTAAAAGAAGGCATGGTCGATATTGCTCCTTACGGAAAAGATGTGCCTGAAAGCGTAAAGGAACTTGTGGAAAGCGAAAGACAACGTATTGTTTCGGGCAAATGGGATGTATTTGAAGGCCCAATTAAGGATAATCAGGGCAAAGTTAGAGTCGAAAAAGGACAAAAGCTTACTGACCAGGATTTGATATCTATGAATTGGCTCGTCGAAGGAGTGGAAGGGGAGCTCCCTAAATAAAATTGCAAGGGGCGTGCAGGGATTTTCTGCATGCCCCTCATGGATTGGGGTCGCGACATGACTGAAAACTATTTAGTTAAGATGCGCGGAATTACTAAGGCTTTCTATGGCATTAAGGCGAATGATGGAGTGGATTTTGACTTAAAGTGCGGAGAGGTTCATGCGCTACTTGGGGAAAACGGAGCCGGAAAAAGCACCCTAATGAGTGTGTTATGCGGTTTATACCAGCCAGATGATGGAGTAATTGTGGTTAATGGCAGGAAAGTTGTCTTTCATTCTCCCAAGGATGCCATAGCTAGGGGAATCGGAATAGTCCATCAACATTTCATGTTGGTGCCGAGCCTTACTGTGTGGGAAAATATGGCCCTTGGAAGCAGGGATATGGAGTTCGTAATTGATGAAAATGCTATTTGTGAGAGGATAAAAGAGCTTTCACAACGTTACGGCCTTGACGTAGACCCATTGACGCCCGTGTGGCAGCTTTCCATAGGAGAACAGCAGCGCGTTGCCATCTTGCGGATGCTTTATCATGAAGCGAATATATTGATTTTAGACGAACCTACCTCCGTTTTAACCCCTCAGGAAATTGAGAATTTATTTATAACCATAAAACACATGAAAGAAGAAGATTACGGCATAGTTTTCATCTCCCATAAACTAAGGGAGGTCTTTGAGATCGCCGATAGAATAACAGTTCTTAGGCGGGGCAGGGTTGTGGGATCCATGAAGACATTTGAGGCAACCCCTGAAAGGCTGGCCGAAATGATGGTTGGCACCTCGGGAGTCAGCGAAGTCCGAGCAACCGAGGAAAAGCCGAAGTCGAATGGAAAACCTCTTTTGGTGGCCGAGGATATCGTAGTAAAGAACGACAAAGGGCTAATTGCCGTGGACGGCATAAGTTTTACTTTGAGGGAAAACCAGATATTGGGCATTGCTGGTGTAAGCGGCAATGGGCAAGGCGAATTGGCGGAAGCATTGTCCGGGATGCGAAAGATCGAAAGCGGAAGACTGTATTTTACGGTCGAAGATGTGACTTACGCCTCGGCAAGGCAGATGGTTGACCTGGGGGTTAAGTATATCCCGTCTGACCGCAAGGGAGTCGGTTTAGTTCCAAACATGAACGTAGCGGAAAATGTAGCTCTGCGCAAATATTGGCAGCCTCCTTTCAAGAAGGGATTTTTTATAGATTGGGACGAGGTTTACAGAGATTCCAAGTCCTTGGTGGAAAGTTATGAAATTTTAACGCCAGGAGTCAATATCCCGGTGAGGATGTTATCCGGGGGGAATTTACAGAAGTTGATATTGGCAAGGGAACTGTCAGGAGAGCTAAAAGTAGTAATAGCGATGCATCCTACCTGGGGATTGGACGTCAAGGCCACGGCTTTCGTCAGGGAAAAACTGCTGTCGGCAAGAAATGACGGCTCTGCCGTTTTGTTGATATCCGAGGATTTAGACGAGCTTTTGGCGTTAAGCGACGTGTTAGCCGTCATCTACAGAGGCAAGATCATGGGCATGATCGAAGGGCCAAAGGCCGAAAACATAGAAGAGATAGGGTTGATGATGGCGGGTATACCGACAAGCGTTGGGGGAGGAAATGTAATCGATGAGGATTAAGGTTGAGAAAAGGTTTTATATAACTAAATGGCAAGAAGTTTGCATTATTTTGGCATCAATTGTCCTGGCTTTTTCAAGCGGCGCTTTAGTTTTTCATTTTTTGGGGGTTGACCCTTTGGAAGCTTATAAAATGATGATTGACGGATCTTTGGGAGATTTTTACGGCGTGAGCGAAACCGTGGCAAAAACGATACCCCTCATAATGTGCTCTCTGGCTGTTGCGCTTTCTTTCACTATGGTAGTTTGGAATATTGGAGCGGAAGGACAATTTGTCCTGGGGGCATTGGCCTGCACGGCCTTTGTCAGGTACTTATATGTCGACAACTTTGTGGTCATGTTGGCCTGCATGGGGATATCGGCCTTACTGGCTGGGGGGTTGTGGGGAGCTTTTGCCGGTTTTTTAAAGGCCCGATGGAACGTGAACGAGATTATTACAACGTTAATGATGAATTATGTTGCCATACTTTTGTTGCAATATTTCGTTTACGGTTCATGGCGCGATCCTACCAGCTTAGGCTTTCCCATGACGCCTCTTTTCCCTAAAAGCGCACGTTTACATCAATTTTTCTCCACCAGAGTGCATTCTGGAATATTTTTTGCCGTTATAATCGCCCTTATCCTTTGGATCGTCGTTAGAAAAGGAGTATGGGGTTATGAAATAAGGGTGAGCGGTCAAAACCCAAAAGCGGCGGATTACGCGGGTATAAGGTCTACAAGAAATGTAATACTAGTCATGTTCTTATCGGGCGCTATAGCAGGCCTGGCTGGAATGGCAGAGATGGCCGGGTTGCATCGGCGTTTACAACCGGGCTTTGCCGTAGGTTACGGATATACTGCGATAATAATTGCCTGGCTGGCCAGGTTGCATCCCTTGGCCATAATTTTTGTCTCCTTCTTGTTTGGAGCCCTATTTGTCGGTGGGGAAAATTTGCAAATAGCCATGCGCCTACCGCTATCAAGTGTTCAGATATTGCAGGGATTGATATTGTTTTTCTTGCTCGGAGGGGAATTTTTCAGGAATTACCGTGTGAGCTTTATCTCCAGAAAGAGGTGACCCGCAATGGAATTGATCGTTCCAATTTTAGCTGCTGCCGTAAGAAGCGGTACGCCCATTTTATACGCTACGTTGGGTGAGATAATGACCGAGAAATCGGGCGTCTTGAACCTCGGACTTGAAGGGATCATGTTGATTGGAGCCTACGTGGGGTTTATCGTGACCTACAACACTGGATCACCTTTTTGGGGCCTCGTGGCAGCTTTTTTTGTGGGCATGGCCGTAAACGTCGTACACGCCTTTTTATGCATATCGTTAAAGGCGAATCAAGTAATTTGCGGACTTGCCATGACCATGTTTGGTACCGGGGTAAGTTCCCTTTTGGGGCGAGGCTATGTGGGAGAAACCATTGCAGGCCTTCAAGCCGTTGCTCTGCCCGTATTGTCATCTTTTCCCATAGTTGGACCCGTGTTTTTCAGCCAAGACGTGATGGTTTATATCTCCTATTTGCTCGTTTTCGTTGTGTGGTTTTTGATGTACAAGACGAAATTTGGCTTGATGATAAGAGCTGTTGGCGATAGTCCCCTTTCAGCCGAAGCCGCTGGAATATCGGTATCTGCCGTGAGATATGCTTCGACACTGCTTGGGGGAGGCCTGGTATCCCTCGGAGGTGCTTATCTGACCGTCGTTTACAGTCACATGTGGGTTGACCTGATGACGGCTGGCAGAGGATGGATAGCAGTAGCGCTGGTCATATTTGCCATATGGAATCCTCTTAGAGCCGCTTTAGGTTCATATTTATTTGGTGGAGTAGAGGCCCTTCAGATGAGGATTCAAGCCGGTGGAACTACGGTTCCTGCTCCTTTGCTCATGATGCTTCCTTATATCCTGACAATCGCGGTATTGGTTGTCATATCGGTCTTCAAGGGAAGAGGAAGGATGCTTGGCGCTCCAAGTGCCTTGGGACTTCCCTTTTATAGGGAAGAAAGGGAGTAGCGGCTATATTTTATTAAAAGAACGAGCTGCGGTTGTCTAGATTTAAGCCCCTTAGCTTCGTTTTAGCGGGCGTATGCGCCCTAACCTTAATATCCCTTATATCCCTTAACTTATTACCCGTAACGTCATCGGCTTTTAATTGCTCATCACGAGATTGTGCTCATTTAAGCGCGATACATTCAGTTTTCCCCGCATGATGGTCAATATTAGTCAGTCCCTTCTTACACTTTGCATGCTTCGCGACTGTTTCGATGATCGCAATGTACGTAGGGATGTTGCCTCGCCTTCTTGTAAACGTAACTTTACGGACAATTTGAGATTAGGACGTCGTTCCTCGAGTTTTGCACGTTGTCTAGTTGGCAATTTAATATACCTCATAATTTTGTTTATGACAACTTCTTCGCGAAATATATGATATGCAAGAAAGTCAATTTGTCTTTGCGAAGTCTTCACGCCTTCCATGAAATGATTTTTTAAGGCTGAATTTGCAATATAAAGAGCGATATGAAGAGTAGGTAAGAATTGACTAATATTGACCATTTGTTGTGATTTCTTTTAATGGGCATCTTGGCATCGTAACCGATGGCTGCATGATGTTGGGATGATAAAATTGTCATGGCGAGCTCGCGGCTAAGGAGTGAAAATCATGAGCTTTTTTGACAGTTTCTCTGAGTTTGAGCTTTGCAAAGGCCCGCTCTTGTTGGGGCGTTTTTTAAATAGAATTAATCGCTTCGTAGTTCAGGTGGAGATCGAAGGAAGTGTGACCTTTTCGTATTTGCCTAACCCTGGCAGGTTGTGGGAGATACTTTTACCGGGAGCTTATTTGTTGCTCGCCCCTTCAAGAGGCGAATTGCCCTATAAGGTAATAGCGGCGAAACGTTTGGGCAATTGGGTTATGCTTCATACCCACTTGGTCAATGACGTGGTCGATTGGATGTTGCGCAATGACTTAATTGCTGAACTGGCGGGTGCAAAAATCTTAAAGCGAGAAATTACCGTGGACAAAAGCCGCATAGATTTTCTATTGATGAAGGATGGCGAGAAGATCTTTCTTGAAGTCAAATCCTGCACTCTTTTTGGTCGTCACGTGGCGGCTTTCCCCGATGCCGTGACGGCCAGGGGCAGAAAACACGTAGAAGAACTTGCTTCTCTGAGGGAGAAAGGCTACCGTGCTGCCCTTTTATTCTTGGTGAATTCCCGAACACCCGAGATTTTTGTGCCGGATTACCATACGGATTTGGCATTTGCAATATCTTTGATCAGGCATCGCAATGCGATTGACGTGATTCCCGTTGGCGTGGATTGGAGCGATAATATGTCCATACGTGACTTGCCAGCCAAGATTTCTGTTCCTTGGGAGTTTTTAGAGGAAGAGGTCGCAGATAGGGGAGTCTACCTATCCATATTTGAAATTGATGAATTTAAGGATGTGGAGGTAGGAGCATTGGGAACCCTGAAGATGCATCCGGGATATTATGTTTATGTGGGCTCAGCCGCAAATAACTTGACCGCTCGAATTAATCGACATGCAAGAAAGCGAAAAAATCTACATTGGCACGTAGATTATCTGCGTGAAGTTGCAAAAAATGTACTCAACCTACCCATAAGAACGCGGGACGATATAGAATGCTTAACGGCAAGCAGGTTGTCCTCCGTGGCAAGTCACGCCATACACGGCTTTGGTTCTAGTGACTGCCACTGTGAATCTCATCTGTTTTATTTCCCGAGCGACCCTTTAAAGATGGCGAAGTTTATAGATATGTTGATATATTTCCGCTTCGACAGGCTTTGGGATAAAGCAGGAGTTCGCGTGTAAGGGCAAATATTTGTTCAGTGTAAAGGAGAGTTAAGTCGGTTTTGTTGCGTGAGCATCTTGAGCGTTTG
>NZ_CALETC010000216.1:0-4441 GCF_937920065.1 Acetomicrobium mobile | reverse complement strand
CCTCAAAAAGGCTCCTGGAGCTGATATACAGAGGTATGTTTACGTGGCTGCGCGGGTTACGCGTTCATGTCCCGCATGTCATGGGCCATACCGATCTTGCAATGACCAAACGTTACCTAGCCTACACGCTAGGCGGCATAAAAGAACAGCATGCGCACGCCTCGCCGGTGAACATACTGGTGCCGGCGAGGAAGAAGGTGGGGAAGGTGAAGCGATAAACGAACCGCCCCATATTTTCCGCAAAGCACATTTATTTGAGTTCAGCTGTTACAGCTTGTGTTTCTGAAGATGAGGTGGCCGATCTCTTTAAGGTTATTCAATGATGGATGTCTAGCAATAATCTTGCTCTTATAGATCGATTACGGATTTCAACCAATGCATTATTATATGAATCAACAACGCTACTTGTAATGGACTTTATTTCCGCCTTACGTAACCTTCTCATGTAATGTAACAATGATTTTACATTTTACATAGAAAATTACATTGAAAAAAAGATGAGAGCCAGTTTAAGTAAAGATGATAAACTTATCCTTACATTATCAGCTGGCCCTCACATAGTATGTTTAGTCTGTCTACTTATAATGCCAAAATCTTAATTGTTGAATATTGAAGGCTATCTTCGCTCTTTTAGGATAATCAATTTATCAAGAAACCTTTGTTTTCATTAAAGGGCGCATTAAGAGGTATTTCAAAAAAGTCCATGCATACTAAGGCCAAGGTATATGATTGCAGCTGGTGCAATATACTTCACAATAAGTGTGAAGATTGTTTTGATCGAGGAGGATTGTACATTAGCTTCCTTGAAAAATTTATCCATGCTCCAGGACCAACCTACAAATAGTGCAAGTATAAGACCGCCTATGATGAGAGAGTTATTCAAGATCGTATCAGCAATCTCAAAAAATTTCATGGAATAGGCGCTAAAGCATCCAAGGATAAACGTGATTGCCCCTACCATGTAGACTGCCTTTCTCCGGTTAAATCCAAATTCCTCCATATACGCTGCTGCAACCGCCTCAGCACCGCCAAGCCAAGATGACAATGCAGCCAAGTAAAATAGAATATAAAATAATACTCCAAACAAAGATCCCAAAGGCATCTGGTTAAATACATTTGGCATCGTTATAAAAGTTAAACCTGGTCCAAATGCGGGTTCCAATCCAAATGCAAAGACGGCAGGGAAAATCACCAGTCCACACAAAAATCCGGCTAAGGTTAGTGCTATGCCAATATGAATACCTTGGCGTACAAGGTTCTTTTGTTCTTGCTTTAGATAGCTACCAAACACAATTCCTGCCGACATGCCCACGCCGATAGCAAAGAAGGCTTGCCCAAGACAGTCATAAATAGCTTTAGCCGTGAATTTCGAAAAATCTGGTTTCAAATAGTAGACAACTCCATAGTGTGATCCAGGGAGAGTAACAGAACGAAAAATGAGTAAAATTAAAATTAAAAATAGAGCCGGCATGCAAAATAGATTAGCTGCTTCTAACCCTTTATTTAGGCCACGGCTGATAATTACAGCTACCAATATTACTGTTATCGCGCTCCAGGCTATAACTTCTGGAGCGCTTCCCATAAAGTTTTCAAAGTACGTTCCTACTTGGGCTGGTGTCATATCCTTGAATGTCCCAACCGCAGTCTTGAAAATGTAAGCTGTAACCCATCCCGCTACTGGCATGGTATAACCTAAGAGCAACTGCATCGCAAAGACGTTAAGGTAACCGTTTAAAATCCAAACTTTTCCTCCACTAAGCTCTCTGTAAGCCCCAATGGGGCTTTTCTGTGAGGCACTCCCTAAGGCAAGTTCTAATATTAGAAGTGGGACAGCAATTCCAAAAATGATAAGGACATAGAATAGTAAAAATATACCGCCACCATATATTCCTACTAAATATGGAAATCTCCATAGGCTCCCTATGCCAATAGCAAACCCTATAGCCGAAAGAAAAAAACCTAACTTAGATGAAAAGCGCTCACGCTCTTCCATGCTCTAACTCCCACCTCCTATTTGCATACTGCTCTTAATGTAATGTTGGGCTGTGCCTCCTATACAAGTTATTCTCCATATATTTCTCGCTCAACTACTAAATAAGCTCTTTTCGTAGGAGTTATACCCTCGCGTTTTGCCTCGTTCAAGTTTTCCCATGTTTTTTCTTTGCACAGCTTTCCGGCCTTTTCCATAAGTTGTGCCATGCTTGCCTTCTCTTGATAAACATATTCCTCGTACCCTGCCATAACGCCTGCAATGTTATGGACCCATTCTACTTGGTATAATATCCCGTGTTTCGCCAGCAAATCGGCTAGTGTATACTCTTCTTCCTGGCTAGAGGCCTTCAAGGCATTGTTTGCAGAGCCCATGACAATTTTGAACTTAAGACCTGGTATATTGTCCTCATTTAAAACACCACCCATTGCGCAAGGAGAGAAAATGTCAGCTTCCACTTTAAGGACGTTTGAAGGTTCAACAACTTCTATGGATGCTTTGGGATATTTCTCCTTCAACTCCGCGATCTTGGCTGGGTCTACGTCACATATAACCAATTTTGCCCCATCGTGAATATAATCTTCTGCCAGTGGGAAACCTACTGCTCCTAAACCCTGCACAACAATTTTCTTACCCTCAAGGCTCTCTGAACCCCACAAGAAGCGTGCAGCTTGTTTCACGGCTATGTGAACGCCATGAGCTGTTGGCGTACCAGTAGGGCCTAAAGGACCCTTACGGCCTCCCGTAAAATGAAGGGAAAAATGGGCCTTCACTACGTCTGCTAAGTCCGGAGGAAAACGCATATCGGGTCCGGCTGTGTTGCGAGTGCGATCATTGCAATAAGCAAGAAAACCCACCTGCTCAAGATTGTCTAAGTCGATTGGCTTCATCTGAACCGTGACCTTGCAACCTCCCATAGGCAGATCTGCAGCAGCGTTTTTAAAGGTCATAGCCCGGCCGAGATTCATGCCATCAATGAAAACATCGAGTTCCTCTTCGTCAGGTTCATGGCGACGAATGCCTCCCATGCATAAAGAAGAGTGCAAGTTGTTCAGGCCTCGTTTGTCACTATGGATATTGTTGACAAAACGTATCCCTAGCTTCTCGCTATAGTAACAGTCTAGGAAAATATGGCGTCCCTTACGCATGAGTGCCTTTATTTTCTCTATGTAAGAAACAAGATTGTGCTTTGCAAACAAAGATTCCGTTTCTGCACTATTAAAATATTTTCCACTTGAGGGCCTCAGAGAGAACACAGTAAATAGTTTGTTATACTGTGAGAAATCAGTATCGGGATCCCAATCGCGAGCCGCATAGAAAATGAATTTGTCTGTTCTCCAATCGTAGTGAATCTCCAAGTGATTTAAATTCTCTTGATGCAACATCTCAAATACACCTTTCATCATAAATATCCTCCTACTATGAATTATGTTATACCTGTTGCATATACAGGGGGGTTTGTCCCCTCTGTATCCAATATATCTAAGGCAGGGGAACTTCATTCACCTGAGCTATAAAACCCTTTAAGGAGTTTGTTTCCTGCCTCCCTAAACCATGATAAGTTGGTTGGGCATATGTAGCCCTCGTCAAGATGGAGGATTGGTAGGGAGGCAGATCCTGTCCTTGCCCTAAAGCCTTATGGGAGGTGCGACTACGTATCAAGTATTTGTTGGTGTCTAGTCTTTTAAAGACTCTTTCACGGCATGCACTATCGATCAAGGACGAAAGAAGCTCTTTGAAATCTCCACATCGATGGATAGAAAAGGGTTTGAGGAACTCTCCCGACATCTCCTGAAATTTCCCCAGGACTCCATCCACATCGGAGAGGAATCCTCCGCTTGTTGTCACTACCGTATCTTCTTCAATCTTCCTCCCCGAAGAAGACTGAAATCTAGCTGTCATCTATCATCTCCTCATATCCAGGTTTATAAGGTTTCTCTATAATTATTAGAGATTAGTGAGATCAATAAGAAAAGCGTTCTTGCAGTGGCTACCTTATTACAGTTGAATCTTTTTTCATTTTGCTCTTGGAGTTGATCTTCATCAGGTCCTTGGTCTTAACTTGAAGATAAGTCGACCTGCTCATTCGCTGAATCACACGAAAAAACAATCGCATCGAAAGATGCTTATTGTTGAATAGGAAACTCTTTGCTATCGTTGCGCGGTCATAATACGAAATGATTGCACTCTATTTGATACGCAATTTACGCATAAAGTATGACAACGCGTTGCTTATACTAAGCGTTTCATATAAATATTTCAAACACGTTTACTGGCGATTAGAGCAGATCTGATCAGTTTAACATTCTGCTATGAGATATTTCCTCCAATTTATTAGTGTTTTTATTAGTGTTTCCTTAGTTCCTTTGTCCCTTCACCTTTTCTCTTGAATAAAACAATCCCCACCGACGCTCAATCGGTGGGGACAAATTAAGCCAATTTTTATTTTGA
>NZ_CALETC010000215.1:0-3063 GCF_937920065.1 Acetomicrobium mobile | reverse complement strand
CAGCATAAGCCGATATCCCACAAACCGCCAAAATTAACCCAGCAAAAAAAAGAATCCTTATAAATCTTTTCATTTACACCCCTCCTCTAGTATTGATACTAAAGTACCCTTAGTCATTATATAAAAAACCTGCTAAAAATGAAAGCTATGCTAACTATTTCGTGCTGACAAACACATGGATTAAAAAGGAATCTCAATTTAGTGTTAGTGAGGACTTTTTCATCATAAGGTTGCAACGTGCTTCCACAAACGAATACATAGAAGCGAAAAAGCGTACTTTATCGATGGATACGCGCTTCATGGCGTCTCATGTACGAAAAATGTTTGTCACCGCTCTCTGAATTATGCAAATCGCCATAACTTTCGACAATGCGCAAAGTAACGGACTTTTAGGCTGCTCACTAACTTTGATCACCTTGCAAGATCTATTTTCAGATAATGCCCAAGGACCTTCCTACTTTAGAAAATTTGTCGACAGCGAAGTCCAGATCCTCTTTAGAATGTGCCGCTGAGACCATGGCCCTCAACCTGGCGCTGCCCAAGGGGACGGTCGGATAGGCGATGGATTGTATAAATATTCCTTCTTCAAACAATTTCAAACTAAACTCCTTTGCCTTATTTGCATCGCCAACCATTATAGGAGTAATGGGCGTTTGAGACCTACCGATGTCAAATCCTTTCTCTTTTAAGGACTTTTTGAGGTAGTTGCCATTTTCCCAGAGCTTTTTCACTAAATCGTCACTTTCTTCCAAGATATCCACAGCCGCTATATTGGCAGCAACGTCGGGAACAGTCAGGGCGCTGCTAAACAAGTTTGGACGAGCTTTTTGACGCAAAAACTCGACCAACTCCTTGCTTCCTGCAACAAATCCTCCGACTACACCAAAGGCCTTAGACAAAGTGCCAACCTCAATGTCAACTTTTTCGCCCAAACCGAAATGATCAATGATTCCCCTTCCTCCACGACCTAAAACGCCTTCGCCGTGAGCGTCATCAACCATGACCATGGCGCTATAGCGATCCGCCAATTCCACTATATCAGGCAGAGGAGCTATATCGCCATCCATGGAAAAGACCCCATCGGTGACTATGAGCTTCCTGCAATCTCTGTCTGCATATTCTTTCAGCTTAGCCTCGAGGTCTTCAACGTCGCAGTGGCCGTATCTAACTATCTCAGCCCTGCTCAACCTACAACCGTCGATTATCGAGGCGTGATTCAACTCATCGCTAAATATGAGATCGCCTCTTTCTACTAACGGTGGAATCGCTGACAAGTTAGCACAAAAGCCAGATTGTACGACGAGGGCAGCTTCAGCGCCCTTAAAGGCCGCCAATTTTTTCTCTAACTCCACGTGTATTGACATCGTACCTGCGATAGTACGAACGGCGCCGGGTCCAACACCAAATTTATCGATGTATTCCTTGGCCTTCTCGCATAACCTAGGATCATTGCAAAGTCCAAGGTAATTATTTGAACACAAGTTTAAAACTTGTTTTCCCTCTATTTGTACCCACGGACCTTGAGGGCTTTCAAGAACCCTGATATAGACGTACAATCCCTCGTCCTTAAGGCGCTTAAGCTCCTTCTCCACGAACTTCATTTTAGATGACATGCCCAAAACCCCTCCTTGAGATTGTCATGTTTTATCTAATGATAGCACCGGGAAACTTCTCGCGCAAAACCTCACGTTCTGGCTCCTTTGTTCTCCTTAAAGATTCGCTCATGGCATTTTGGGGCCTAAAACACTGAATCGCCCAACGGACGTTTTCGACTAAATAGCTTTGAATTATAGCAAGGTCATCATAATTCATCAAATCTGGGACGAAGGTCGTTCGGATTTCCACTTCGAGACCAAGATGCAATAATAAAAACAGGGATCTTTGCACTAAATTTGTATCGACGGTACAGCCGCACAAAAGATCATATTTTTCCCAAGGCGCCTTTACATCCATGGCGATAGCACTGTAATCTCCATAAGTTTTGCCACTTAACTTTCCACCAGGGCCAATGGCTTGCACATGACGGAAGTGCTTTGGAATTTCATAGTACAAGTTTATGTCCGTGAAGGCTACTTGCCCTCCCCTACCCCCAGCTAATTGATTAAATTCAAATATCAACATCTGAGCCAATTGACGTAGATCGCGGTCGCTGCAATAGGGCCTAATCACCATTCCTGTTTGGAATGACTGAAAGGCCTTTACGCTCGAAGTTGCTCAAATTTTTGGTCCTTAAGACTCAATAAAACTTGAAAGGCTTTAGCTTGTTATTTGGCGTCTATCAACCTTCAAGGCTGTGCCGCACTTATTTAAAAGTTAAAAGGGGAAGATGAGTGCTCATCTTCCCCTTTTAACTTGCAAGCATGAAACAACAAAACTGACCTTTAGAGCGTAGAAACGCTAGCCCCGGCGCCTTCTTGAATTCGATCTTTTCTTCTTTCTTATCTCGCTCGGTTTTTCGTAGCGTTCGTGTTTCCTCGCATCTCGAAGGACTCCAACTTTCCTAACCTCTCTTTTAAAGCGGCGCAAAGTATCATCTATTGATTCGTTTTCCCTTCTGTAAACTTTAGCCATCTCTCTCCCCCCTTTCGCATCTCATGACAGCCTTAACCGGGGGGCCAACCAAATTTGCGCCCAGAAAGCAAATGTAAGTGAAGATGAAATATGCTCTGACACGCCTGGCTCCCGCAATTTATAACGACTCTGTAACCAGAGTCTGCCAGCCCCATCCGCTCTGCTACTGTCGTCAAAACCTTCATGAGATTAACCCAGATGGAAGGATCTTTCACGTCTTGAGAGGTCGGTATGTGTGATTTTGGGATTATCAAGTAATGATGAGGCGCTTGTGGCGCTATATCCTTGATCGCTAAGACATCTTTTGTTTCATATACAATGTCACTTTTTATATCGCCATTTACGATCTTGCAAAAGACGCAACTACTAACCACACGCCATTCCTCCAAAACCTTTTGATCTATTTTACCCTACATTCATGTCTCTTACAAGCCAATTTGCCCATGCACAAACCTTCGCAGCATTTCGCAGTGCCACTAGATAGCATCTTTA
>NZ_CALETC010000214.1:0-10059 GCF_937920065.1 Acetomicrobium mobile | reverse complement strand
GTACTTTTGAAGCAATTGGACGCAATGAACTGAGAAATCTTTGCATTTCTCTGCCACCTCTCACCGAACAACGCAAAATTGCTGAAATCCTAGAAACTGCAGACAAGGCAATAGAAAAAACCGATGCCATAATCGAAAAATACAGGAGAATAAAACAGGGCCTGATGCAGGATTTGCTGACCAAAGGCATAGACGAAAAGGGTCAGATAAGAAGCGAAGAGACGCACAAATTCAAGGACTCGCCACTTGGCAGGTTACCAGAGGAGTGGGAAGTGGCGAATATAGGCAAAGCAGGAAAAGTGATAACAGGAAGCACGCCGCCCACTGCAAACCCTAAATATTACGGAGATTGTTATTTATTTATATCCCCAGAAGACATTACAAATAGCAAATTCATAACTGACACTCAAAAAAAGCTTTCCGAATGTGGTTTCAAAATTTCAAGATCTGTACTCCCTTATTCCATTTGCGTCGTGTGTATCGGTTCAACTATTGGAAAGGTGGCTATGACTAAAAGTATATGTACAACAAATCAACAAATAAACTCCATTATACCTGATATCAACATTTTTAATCCTGATGCTTTATTTTATTTTGTTTTGTTTTATTCTCAAACTCCATTGAAGCATGAGGCGGGATTGCAAGCTGTTCCTATTGTTAATAAAAGCAGATTTTCAACAATTAAAATCCCCCTCCCACCCCTCCCCGAACAACATCGCATCGCCTCAGTACTATCTCAAATTGACGAAGTAATCGAAAAAGAAGAGCGGTATAAAGAAAAACTTGAAAGGATAAAACAGGGGTTAATGCAGGACTTGTTGACCGGAAAAGTCCGAGTTAACCATTTAATCAAGGAGACTTAAAGATGTACCAAAGGCTTGATGAAGAACATTATGTGGAAAATCCTTTCCTCGCCCAACTTTTAGGGCTCGGTTGGGAGGTTTACAAGCAAAATAGTGGCGACCCGCAGGACCTAAGGGAAATTAAATCTTTCGACCCGTCCTTTGATCCCCTATATGACGAATGCTCGCATTTACGGGAAAGCTTCAGGGATATAATTCTTGAAGACGTTTTAAGAAAATCCATTGAGAAAATAAACCCCTGGATCGAAGAAGACCAGATAAACGAGGTCGTAAGAAGGATAACTACGCCGACTGCAAATTTCCTCCTGGAAGCCAACAACGAAATACACGATCTTCTCGTTGAAAACACTTCGGTATCCGAAAACCGAAAGACAGGCGGAAAAAGCCCAACGGTCAAATTCATAGATTTCAGCAATCCCGAAAACAATTCTTTCATCGCCATCTCGCAGTTTAAGGTAAACATCCCCGGCACAGAGAAGCACATAATACCGGACATAGTACTATTCGTAAACGGCCTGCCTTTGGTCGTCGTCGAGTGCAAGTCGCCTACAACAGCAGACCCGATTGCGGAGGGAATCACTCGGCTCTTAAGATACTCCAACAGAAGAGGAATAAAGGAAGGAAATGAAAAGCTTTTTTGGTATAACTTTTTTACGATCTCGACGTCCAACCAAGTTGCAAAATATGGCACCATCACCGCTGATTACGATTACTTCGTCGAGTGGAAAGATCCTTACCCTTATGCTTTATCAGACATAAATTCAAAAGGAAACATCACAAGCCAACAGGTCCTGGTTCAGGGGATGCTCTCAAAAGACAACTTCTTGGACATCCTTCATACTTATACAATTTTTAAGGAAGACTCAAAGGGCGGCATCATCAAAGTTGTGGCAAGATACCAGCAGTTTAGAGCCGTTAAAAAAATAATAAAAAGGCTTAGGGAGGGCAAAACTCCGGAAGAAAGAGGGGGAATCGTCTGGCACACCCAGGGGTCGGGAAAATCATTGACGATGATGTTCACCGTAAGGGAGATGTACCATAGCCCCGAATTCAGAAATTTTAAAATTATCTTTGTAACAGACAGAAGAGACCTCGAAAAACAGCTGAGAGACACGTCGAGAAGCGTCGGATTTACCGTTCACCTTGCAAGAAACACGCGGGAGCTAAAAAAGCTTTTAAAAACAGATACCCCGGATCTCGTCATGTGCATGGTCCATAAATTTCAGGAAAGAGATCTTAAAACTCAATTCCCCGTGCTAAATACATCGCCTAACATTCTTGTTATGATCGACGAAGCGCACAGGACGCAATATAAATTGCTTGGCGCTAACCTAAAAAGAGCCTTGCCAAACGCTGTAAGGATTGCCTATACGGGAACGCCCATCGAAAAAACGGAGATGACATTTGGGGAATATATTGACAAATACAGCATAAAGCAAGCCGTCGAGGACGAGGTAACCGTTGAAATCGTATACGAGGGTAGAATCCATAGTGCAGAGCTTTCTGACGAAGAAGCTGCAAACGCGAAGTTCGAGGACATCTTTTCAATCATCGATGCCGATGAAAAGGCGAAAATTATGGGAAGGTACACGTGGAGGGCCTATTTAGAAAACGAGAGCGTCATAAAAGACAAAGCAAGAGACATGATAGAACACTACATTACCCATGTCTTTCCTAATCGATTTAAGGCTCAGGTCGTCACTGTCTCTAGACTTGCTGCCATAAGGTATAAAAAAGCCCTTGAAGAGGCGTTAAAAGAAAAGATAGAAGAAATGAAAAAGAAAGGCTCTAACGAGGACATTAAGGCGCTCGAAAAAATAAAAGTAGAAGTAGTAATATCCGGACCTCCCGATGACGACCCCGAATATCAACCCTACACCGATGAAAGGAAGCATGATAGGATCATACAAAGCTTTAAGCTTCCCTTCGACAGAACAGGCGAAGACGGTATTTCCGGCGACGTCTGCATTTTGGTCGTACAGAGCATGCTCATCACGGGCTTTGATGCCCCCGTTGAGCAGGTGATGTATTTGGATAATGTGATCAAGGGTCATAATTTACTGCAGGCCATAGCTAGGGTAAACAGGGTTTACAAAAATAAGACTTGCGGCTTTGTAGTAGATTACGTAGGGGTCTTAAAGCATTTAAGGGAATCTCTTTCAATTTACGCCGACGAAGATATAGAAGAAATTGCGCAGGTGGTCAAAGATAAGGCCCAAAGCATCGATGAATTAAGATACATTTGTTGTCAGATAGACGATTTCTTTAAAAAGAACCACATAAAGAACTGGCGCGATGACGTGGACGCATGCATAGATCTTTTGGTCGACGAGGAGACGAGAAACGAATTCATAATGCTCGTGAGGCGATTTAACAAGGTCATGGACGCCGTCCTACCTGACCCGGAAGGCTTAAAATATGCTGCGGACTTGAAAATTCTTAATTTTATTAAAGAATCGGCTAGAAACAGGTACAGGGATGACAGGCTCAGTATAAGGGACGCCAGCAGAAAGATAAGGGAAATAGTCGAGGAATATCTGGTATCGAAGGGCGTTGATCCTAAAATACCTCCTACACCCCTTTTTGACGACAATTTTATGGAAAAAGTTAAAAAGCAGAGGTCGAGCAAGGCTAAGGCGCAAGAGCTGAAATATGCCATAGTAGAACATATCAACACACATTTCGAAGAAGACCCTGAATTCTACGAGAGATTTTCTGATTTATTGAATAGAATTCTTAGAGAGTACAAAGAAAACTGGGAAATCCTTGCCCTTGAACTGGAAAAGATAAGGGAGTCCATGAAAGAGGGAAGAAGCGCTGAAGAGACCTTTGGCTTTGATCCCAGGAAGGAAATGCCCTTTTTCGGGCTCCTTAAGCGGGAAATGTTCGGTAAAAAACCAATTGAAAAGCTGAGCAAGAAAGACATAGACTTTCTGGTGGATTTAACAAAAGACGTAATCGAAATCACAAAAAGGGAAATCAAGGTCGTTGACTTCTGGGAAAATTATACAAAACAGAGGCAGCTAAAGTCCTACATCATATCACGCCTGTTAATTAGCGTACAGCCCAGCAATAAAACACAACCCCCTGAAATGATTTATATGGCAAGCGAATCGTCTGAACCTTACGTTACGGGTATTAAGAAAACTTGGTTCAAAAAAAGAAACGAGATAGCGCAGAAATTGATCGAGCTTGCTTATCACATTTATGGAGAAAAATAAAATGAAGCCCATGGACGTGCAGATCGAGAAAATAATCCGAACGAAAAGAAAAACGGTAGCTTTGTACGTGACGGACGATGCCAAATTGATCATCAGGGCTCCTTTTAACCTTGATGACGAGACGATCGCTGAGATCGTCTCGAAACACAGGCGTTGGGTCGAAAAAAAGCAAAAAGAGGCCTCTACTAGAAACCAAAAACTTTCCCCAAAAGAATTCGTCAATGGGGAAGGGTTTCTGTATTTAGGCAGATACTACAAATTAAATATAGTAGAAGACCAAAGTGAGCCGTTGAAATTAGAAGGCGCATTTTATCTTTCAAGATATGCGCTTCCGCATGCGCAAGAAGTATTTATACAGTGGTATAAAGACAAAGCCTTTGAAAAAATTTCCGAAAGGGTCGATCTCTACGCCAAGAAACGAGGATTAAAATATAACAAAATAAACATAACCAATGCTCAAAAAAGATGGGGTTCGTGTTCTTCTAAGGGAAATTTGAACTTTTCCTGGCGGTTGGTAATGGCTCCCTTGCCAGTTCTGGACTACGTCGTCATCCACGAACTCGTTCATCTGGAAGAAAGAAACCATGGAAGATCTTTTTGGGATAAAGTCAAAATGCTGATGCCCGATCATAAAAAACAAAGAGATTGGTTAAAAAGAAGCGGCTATCTTTTGAAATTATGATGACGCAGGAAACTAATAGTAGCTGTTTAAAAGTTTCGCGCGCGATGGGTTGTATTGTGCGCAACCTCCTCGATGAAGGAACAACACTTCATTTTTTACTGCGTCTTTACACTAAGAAATTAAAGAGCATCATGGCAAGGATCCCTGCCAATATAGTAAAAAGGATGCTTTTAGTCAAAAGTGCGGTGACTATGGCAGCTATGCCCGCCAATAACCGCACGTTTCCAAAGGAAACAAAAAACTTTTCCGATTGTATAAAAAGCTCCGGAAATATCAAAGCTGTCATTACAGCCGGAGGCACATACCGCAAACACCTCTGCATCCACGAGGGCATTTCCCAAATTCCTAAAAGGAAGATAAAAGACAATCTCGTCAAGTATGTCAAAATTCCCCCTAAAAGCAAGACCAGCCATACGTTCATAGCTATTTTTTCCTCCAATGTTCAGAAACGAATCCAGTAGTTATGCCGACCAAGGAAGCTGCAATTAAACCTAATCTATAGGGAAGTTTATAAAAAATCAAAGATGAAACCCCCGCAGCAACAGCAGCAGCGACGCTTGGATAATCCTTTAAAGAAGGGACTACGATGGCTATAAAGGTTAGGGGAAGGAAAAAATCCAATGGCCAACTTGGGGGGAGTACTTTACCCATAAAGATGCCGGCAGCGGTACTCATCTGCCAAGTAATCCACAGGATAAGGCCGGCGCCTAAAAAATACCAATGACTATAGCGGTGTTCTTCCTGTCTTTGATAATAATTTATAACTACTGCATAGGCTTCATCTGTCAAAAGATAAGCCAGCAATGCTTTCCATCTAAAGGGAAGGTCCTGCACATAGGGTGCAACTGAAGCACTGTAAAGCATATGACGCAAATTTACCACTGCCACCGTAAGCACGATCAAAGACGCCGGAACAGCTTCGGCAATTAATTTACTCGCCACAAACTGTGAAGAGCCTCCAAAAACAATGTAAGACATAGACTGAGCCTGAAGTTTAGTCAGACCTGCCTCTAAAGCTACAATGCCGTAGATTACGCCAAAGGGAATAACGGCAAGCAGTAAAGGAACTTCGTCGCGAATCCCCTCCAGGAAAGTATGTAAGGCACTTTTATGGTTCATCTTTTGTGGCACCCCTCTTGTAAAAATTAAAGCGCGATAAAAAGTTTCGCAGTAATAAACAGTAACCTTTATTTTAGCCGTCTCTTACTTTATTTTAGCCGTCTCTTAAAGGAAAATAAAGATCAAAAAAATCGCCTTTGCAAGTATCAAATAAGAGGCCTTTTCTTGCATTCAAAATAGCATATAAAGTCAAATCTTATATAATACAAAAAAATTATACAATATGATATAATGCAGTGCGATTTAGTAAAGCCAATTGCCTGTATCGGATATTTGCGTCCAGATAAAGTTACACCCGATTAGAAATCCACTTCGAAATAAAAAACAATGCTAAATAAATCGATTTTATGTCAGGTCTATAAAAGTAGGCAACAGCAAGAATCAAAGTTGTCTAATTGATGAGTTGTGTCATCAGTTTGTGGATTAGTGATATGGCAGATTTGTAAGATAATAAATTACTTAAATAAATATCTTCTAGTATTAAGGGGGAAAAGACTTCATGGAATGTCCGCTTTTAAAAACCTGCAATTTTTTCCGTGATAAGATGGAGAATATGCCAGCAACTGCCGGCATAATGAAGAAGCGCTATTGTCTTAAAGACAACTCAAAGTGTGCCAGATTTATGGTAGCAAGCACTTTGGGCAGGGAAAAAGTTCCTGCTGACTTGTTTCCAAACCAGCACGATAAAGCAGAGAATTTAATAAATAATAATGGCTAAAAACAAACCATACGAAATTTACTCTAGATTTTTAGGACAGCGTGTTATCCAATAAATCTTCTTTTATATGTTACGATGATTTTATATGTTACGATGATTTGCCGGCATTTTCCCAACCTGTCGTTCAATGTTTAGTTAGCAAGGGAGGGCTTTTTACACTGGAGTCGAAATTTTATAAGATCGCGTAAAATATTTGTAGGAGATTTTATAGTCGCCTGTTGACTAATCCGCTTACCTGTGGTAATTTTCCTAGTGCTGTCCGATGTGTAATTCTCGTGCGCCCGTAGCTCAGTGGACAGAGCGGCGGACTTCGGATCCGTTGGTCGCGGGTTCAAATCCTGCCGGGCGCGCCATGATTAAAAAACACAGGCATAACCTGCAATCTCGACACTTTTCGTTAAACTTGCAATTTAGGCAAAAAATGCATAATCCGTTGTCCATGAAAAAGCTGCTTTTACACTCCCTTGCCGCCAGCATGAGGCGAAAGGGAGTGTTTTTATGGTTGTAATACCTTTCAGGAAAGACGTTTCATGGCAAGAGACGGCAGATGAATTTATATACTTCAAGATGGCCGAAGGAAGGGCAGAACGCACCATCAGGACTACACATATTATCTGTCGCGCTTCTTCAAGCGCTATCCCGACGCTTTCGATCCTCAAAAGACTAGAAAGTGCGTACTCGAGTGCATGCCAGACCAAATGAAGCCGGCTACTTACAACCTGCACCTTGCTTACCTGCGCCATGCCCTTGCCCTTTCTTACCTGCGAAACGGCGGAGATACGCTTTCTTGGCAGCGCATCATGGGACATACGAACCTCACGATGACCAAGCGTTATGTAACTTATACCCTAGGCGACATAAAAGAACAGCACGCTATGGCCTCGCCGTTGAACAAGTTTGTGCCAGCGAGGAAGAGGGTGGAAAAGGTGGGGTGATTGGCTTGGCTTTAAACCATCTTGATTGTCTACGATTATATATGTATATGTAGGAGTGAAATTGTACTTAAAAACAAATAGCAAAGATTAGACCCATATTTACGCCCTATACTTTGAGAGTGTTTAACTCTTGGCGAGTTAAGTGGAAAAAACATGAAGCAGTTCTGTTTTCGAGGATTGGGAAAGAGCTATAATTCTTTTCTCTAATTTCTGTAGATCGGTTTTGATATAATTTTCATCAATCCCAGGTGGTGCATAAATTGAGAAAAGGACGTCTGATGTAGATAGCATAATACGGCTTTTGTAATCTGGGCCTCTCAAAATACTTGATATCGTGGCACTGCAATCACAAAGCATCATATCTCCACTTACGGTGCTCACTTCTTTCCCAGAGACGGATTGATAAACCTCAGCACCGGTAGCCACCTTCAATTGCAATGGCAGATGCAATTGGGCCAAATCATGGCCAGCAGTAAGGAGCATACTCTCTAACTCAGAAAAGAGCATTGCCTGCAATAAGCCGGATTCGGTATGCAGTGATTTTTTCCCTTGCAACACGGATTCCAGTTGGGCAAGAACGTGATAACTATATCCAAACCTCTTATAATAGGCTACGTAGGCCTGAATCGGGTTAAGCTTTTTTAGCTCTTTCCTATCCAGTTGGCCGTATTTTTTACGTAATCCTGCAATCGCCTCTCTAACTTCCCTTTCCTCATGCGGATGGGAAGAGGAGACTCCACACATAATTAAGAATCCCATCTTCACTCCAGGAAAAGAGGTTTCTATACTTTCGTCAAATTTAAACAATGCCTAAAGACCCCCTTCCTTATGAACGTAAAACTTATTGCGACTATTACTACCAATTCGTGCGGACAATTTGACCAGAAAGTATGGTTGAAGCCTTAAGGTGTTCGGATAGGTTGGAATACTGTCCATATCATAATTTCCGCTACATTGTCCGGATACGTCCGAAGGCTGGGGTTCATGTTAAACCAAACGAAGTTAGCCGCCTACAACCTGGGCCACGCTTACCTGCGCTCATCCTTTTTACAGCACTGACTTCACTCGTTAGAGATACAGGTCGGTACTAACGTACTTGAGTCCCGAGTCACAGACCAGAAAAACAAGAGTGCTTCCCTTTTCTTGACCCTCCAGGAGCCTTGCAGCCGCAGAAACGTGGGCCCCTGTGGAGAACCCCCCAAATATCCCCTCGTGCTGAGCCAACGCCCGGGCCCCCTCAATGGCCTCCTCGTCAGTTACCGTCAGGTATTCCGTAACCAGTGACGGATCGACGAAAGGGAGGTCTCGACTGTAACCTCCACCCTGGATCCTGTGATTCGGATTGGTCACTTCCCGCTTTGCAAGCCACGGGCAAGAAGTTGGCTCCAGAAGATAACAACGGATCTCGGGATTATGCTTCTTCAGAGCCTTCGAACACCCCGCAAAAGACCCGCCTGTCCCGACAAAATCGACGAAGCCATCGAGGCAACCTTCAGTCTGCTCCCAGATTTCCTCGCCGGTACCGTATTCATGGGCACGTATGTTTCCTTCCAGCCTGAACTGGTCGGCCCTAAAAGCACCGAGTTTCTGCACGATCTTCTGTGTACGCTCTTCCACCAGATCAAGGTCCTGTCCTGAAACCTGACCAGGCGGCGATCCCACCGCTTGGTCCACTAGGATTACTTCGGCTCCTAAGGCTCTCATCATCCGCGCCCTTTCCATGGAATTGCCCTTGGACATGACGGCTATAAAGGGGTAGCCCTTGACGGCGCAGACTATGGCCAACCCCGTGCCGGTGTTGCCACTAGTGAGCTCCACTACGGGTTGCCCTGGCTCAAGTTCACCGGATGACTCGGCCTCCTCGATCATTCTCAGGGCGATCCGGTCTTTTTTACTTGATCCGGGATTGAGGTTTTCTAGCTTAGCGAGAAGCGTCCCCTCGAGCTTCCATGCGGCCTTGAGACGGTCAAGCTGTACCATTGGGGTCTTTCCTATCGTCTTCAATACACTATCAAAGACCTTTTCCATCAGATATCTCTCCTCTGCATGTCGCGCACAGATTTTCTTTTTGCGCCAGACAACCTTAAAAATAACAATAAAAGAACCTGTTTCACAACACATCTCTCCAAGGTCACGAAATGCAACAAAATAAAGTAGTTACAGGCATTAAGTTCAAGCATATTCAAATACAGATGAGGTGAAAGAATTGTCATATAACTTCAAGCCTTACGACGTAAAACAATTATACCTTTTGCCCCCGACATGCGCGACTGGCTTCCTGCAGGACACTTGGTGTGGTTTATACAGGTTGGATTATAGCCTTAAGTTCGTATCCTGCAAATCGTGGAAGGATCAAAGACTACAAGCGCCTATGCGAAAATGTGTAACACGCTTAAGAAACGTGGAGGTCTACGTCAAAAAGATTATGCTAGGGTTCTTGCCACCGGAAGTTTTCCACACTATTTGAAATAAAGCCTCGTTGAACTTGACTTATAAAATACGTGCATGGTAATATAATTTT
>NZ_CALETC010000213.1:0-2931 GCF_937920065.1 Acetomicrobium mobile | reverse complement strand
AGGCGAAGCTACCGGCCTTGCCGTGCACGCTTAAAAAGATATCACAATTGCCTTTCAGTTCGAGTTCTTCGTTGTCTTTAAAACAATATTTTAATTTTTGTGCGTCCACAGATCTGGCCGTGATAGTAGCGTCAAGCATTGGTGAACCGTCATGTGAAGTTGTCCCTTGAAATTCAAGCGGTATGTCTTTCCAGAAGCCCTTGCCGTTAAAGCAAATTTGATTGCCGGACACTTCTGCGGTCATATCGGCATTCGTTAAGACAAAGTTCAAAACCTTTAGCTCAGATGACTCGAATTTCACCCTTCCCGATAAATATTTTGGTGGCCCTTCCAAGGACAAAGCTATATTTTCGGCAGTTCCGTTTAGGGCAGAAAGCCAATCAAAGCGATTTTTCCATGCCTCGATCGATGCTGTCTTTGATTTTAGCTCCAATTTTAACTTTAAGGGGTTAAAAAAGACCATTACCGATCCCATAATCTCTGATTCAAAGGATTTATTTTGCAGTACTTTAAAGTCAAGCACTCCATCGCTAAAAAGAAGGGTAAAGGAGGTGTCATTTAGCGGTATGCCCGCTATCTCGCCCGAGGGCAGGTAAAATTGTCCATTTATTTTAAGCGATTTTTTTTCACCCAAGGTGAAGCCTATTGAACCCGAAATGGTGCCTTTCGGTTTTACCGATGCGAATCCGGGAAATATTGCCGCAATTACGTCAGCGCTTATGTTATGGAGTTCGCCCTTTAAGCTAAAGAGGGGTGTTATTTCTCCTTCTAAGACACCGCTTCCTCCATTGGTTTTGATTAAACAATCTTCCAGAGAAACCTTGCCACCGGAGGAAGAAAGGCGCCCTTTGACCTGAAATTCAAGTAAGTTAATCGCGCCGTGAACGTCAAACTTCATTAAATTACCTTCGGGCTTGAGGTGAGCCCTGTCGATGTAAATCCTTCTTTTGCCCAATATTTCCGTGTCATATAAACTTATATTCTCGATCGATATGGATTGCTTGGACTCTTTGTCAGTCAAAGGAAGGTCGAAAAGCTTTAATACATCTTCGCTTGCGATTTTGGCGGAGTTTATCTCGATGCTTGTAACCCCCGGTTTTCCCGTTAACAGTGATCTAAGCGAGGGCTTGATATTGATGGATTTAGCGAAGTTTGATATATTGCCGTCGATGCCTAGCTTAACGTCTTTGCCGACGTAGCCGACAAAGGGATTGCCTGAAATGGACGAAAAAATAACGTCCATACCTATATGGCTTTTAACAGTATGTCTAAACTTCTGGGCGACAAAATCCGCCCCCAGATCGCCATTGTTTTTCCATAGTATTTCAATGACGAAAAAGGAAAATAATACTAAAACAAAGGCAATGATTACAAAAACTTTAACGGCCTTTTTGCTCAAATTTATTTTCGACATTCAAACAACCCTTTGACAAAAAATTCTTACATGCCCACAAGGGGGAATTGCAGGTTTCGTTAGCTAACTTTCTCTTTTACACTAATTATTAATTTCGACGACGAAAAGCGTATTTATGCTTAAAAGCTTACTAAAAAACCGTCTCTTAAGATGTCATTTAATTATAGGCAAATCGTAGTGTGCATTGATATGCCTTTTAGTTTGCCCATATTGCTACCTTCATTATACGACGAAAATGTATAATAATTTAGAGGTTACTTCGCAAAAGAAAAGAGGGGCGAAAGATGCCAAAATGGACTTCGTTGCTAGATTATATAGGCCGCTATCGAGATATTGTTGTCCTGCTATCGGGTGGGCTGGATAGCTCATTTTTGACATACGCATGCTTTAAAGCAAAAAGCAACGTCGTAACCGTCACATTTTCTTCTCCGCTTATACCCTGGAAGGAGGTAGAAGACGCAGCGCTAGTGGCGAAAGACTACGGGATTAAACATTTCGTAATCGATTCAGATGACTTGAGCATAAGTGAAGTAAGACACAACCATCCCAGGCGATGCTATTTTTGCAGGAAGCATAGGGATAGCCTGGTTAAAAATTGGGTGGATGGCTTTGCCACAAAAGGCTTTGTCATAATGGATGGCGCAACAAAGTCGGACTTTAGCGAATACAGACCCGGCCTTGAGGCAGCGAAAGAAGACAGGGTGCTTCATCCCTTGAAGGAGATAGGCCTTAAAAAAGAAGAGATAAGAAAGCTGGCACGCGAGTTTGGCCTTTCCTTTTGGGACAAACCTTCTTCGCCCTGTCTTGCTACAAGATTCCCTTACGGTATGACCTTAAACGAAGAAGAGCTAACTCGGGTTGCCAGGGCCGAAGAATATTTGATTTCCCTCGGCTTTAGAAATGTAAGGGTCAGAAGCTACCTGCGCGGTGTTGCTGTTGTGGAGGTATCGCCGAATGACGTAGAAAAAGCATGGGCCATAAAAGATGATGTCAGAAGTGCCCTTTCCAAGTTGGGCTTTTCGGTAGTGGCCGTCGATTTGGAGGGTCATAAAAGCGGTAAAATGGATTGCCTTTTAAAGGAAATATGTCCTTAGCAAGCAAACCCCTCCAGTTTTCCCCATTTTTTAGCGCCTTTGGGTGATGACAAAAATGCCCGGGTGTTGTAGTATATACATATCCAGGTATAGGTATAAGGGGGGTTGAGATGATGCCGGAAATTACCTTTGCGATTGCCTTTATTGCGGGTTTATTGTCCTTTCTTTCGCCCTGTCTTTTGCCCATGATCCCGGTTTATATCGCCTATCTGGCTGGAGATACTGTAGTAACGTCAGATAGAAAGGAAAATTCAATTAACCTTAAGGCTTTTTTGCATGCCTCCCTTTTCGTCGCCGGTTTTTCCCTCATCTTTGTATTTTTTGGTGCTTCCGCCACTGCTTTCGGCAAACAACTGATCAAAAATCAAGTCTTGGTCAAAAGGTTGGGAGCCGTGATAGTTATATTTCTTGGGCTTTATATGA
>NZ_CALETC010000212.1:0-1646 GCF_937920065.1 Acetomicrobium mobile | reverse complement strand
ATGAGAGTTTTCTAATGTATTTGTCATTGGGTCATTAGTAAAAACTAACGTTACAGGCGCCGAAACGGTTTGACCTTTAACTCCAAGGAGCATATACTTATAAAAAAGTAACACAAAGAGATTAAAAGGGGGCGATTGCAATAGGTGAAGTAGAAGGGTTATCTAGCGCATCTAGGGCATACCTCGAGGACACAGCTTTCCTTGAAGGATTTTGTGAAGGCTGTGAGGCGGTGAGAACGTATTGGGGGACATTCAACCCCAATACTGGTTTTGGAGAACCGCCTTACTCTGAATGCCCTGCTGACTTTGACCAGTTCAGCGGGGACTGTATTCGGCATCACAGGATGGTCGAAATTATTGGCTATCTTCGTGATGCCGATAATGTTTGGAGGTGATAGCATGTTGGCCGACCTCTTTGTCTTTGTATTCCTAATTTCGGTAATAGGGCTACTGTCGATGGGCATAGGGCTTGCCTTAGAGGTGGTGAGGAGGTGCAAAAATGAAGAGGGCAAAGACCGATAATGCCTGCATCACAGGATTTATAGGGTACTACTGCAAGGATTGCATATTCTTTGCAGAAGGGGAAAGGGGCGGCGGTGCCTGTCCTTTTAAGGAGGGCATCGTGTGGCCCGGAGACAGGATTTGCGACAATTTTTCGCAATAGGAGGCGATTGTATGGGTATCGATGAATTTAAGGCAAAGTACGAGGTACTTACACATGACGCAGACAAGGAGTTATGGCTTGCGAAGCGCATGGAAGGCATCACAGGCACAGATATCGCAGCCATTGTAGGGCTTAATCCCTACAAAACCGTTTACGACGTATTCCTTTCAAAGCTGGGGCTAGCTGACGAGGACGAAGACACTCCCTACATGAAGCGGGGCCGAAGGATGGAGCCTGTACTGGCAGAGGACTACGAAGAGATGACTGGACTCAAGACCGTTAAGGTAGGGCTTATAAAAAGTCCAGCATACGACTTCGTCCTCGGCACGCCAGACAGGCTGGTGGTAGACGAAGCGGGCAACATCCTCCACGGGCTTGAGATTAAAACCGCTGGGTACCGACAGGCGCAGTACTGGGGCCCTCCAGAAACAGATCAGGTGCCAGACCAGTACCTCATACAATGCCAGTGGTACATGGCGGCAAGCGACATCGAAAAGTGGGATTTAATAGTAACGATCGCAGGGGAACTGCCCATCATCTATCACATCACGAGGAACGATGAGCTTATATCAAAACTCATCGAGAAAGCTGGTGAGTTTTGGCATAAAAACGTACTTGAAAAGGAACCGCCAAGCGTCGATGCGTCGATCTCGGCGGCAAGGATGCTTGCCACTCTATATAGAAGGGGGGACTTAGACTTAGCGGACGGAACCGAAGAGGACGGCATCCTTGTAACTGAGCTTGTACGAAAAAAAGAGCAACTGGCCAATATAGAGGAGGAGGTGAGGCTTTTAGAAAACAAATTAAAAGAGCGCATCGGAGACCACGAGGGAATAAAAGGGGATGGTTGGGTGGTTACATGGAAGAAGACGAAGGACAGAACATCGATAGATTACAACAAACTTATAACGGATCTCGGGATATCTCAGGACGTCATAAAAAAATATGCGGTAACCTCGGAGGGCTACCGCATCTTTAAGGT
>NZ_CALETC010000211.1:0-3212 GCF_937920065.1 Acetomicrobium mobile | reverse complement strand
CAACTTCGGGTGGAGATACCTGCCGGCTCTTGGAAAGGGCGGCGCGTCTTTAAGCCAAGCCACCTTGTACCCGCAGGAATCGATGGTTACAAAGGCATGGAAGGGTGATGGATGCGTTGAGTGGACGGAACTTACGGCAGAAGAACACCCTCTTCAGTACAGGGCGATAACCTGCCTTGCGAACCTGCCCGTTTTGAAGTACTCCTATGCAATGATGTTCAAAGGTTCCGCCAGGCTGAACGTGGGCGATTCGAGAGTCCTGCCCTAGGGGTGGGGAGAAAGGGATGAGGTCAATGAGTGGATACTACGAGAACAAGGTAGCTGCGATTACGGGAGCCGCGTCGGGTATAGCCCTTGAGATGACAGAGCAGTTTCTCAAGCGTGAGGCCAGGGCTGTCTTTATGGGCGACTTCAACGAGGAAAACCTTAGCCGCGAGTCGCAACGGTTAGGGCGCAATTATCCGGGCAAGGTTTTCCCCGTAGTGATGGACGTCACCAAGAGGGAGCAGGTAGCCGGGTTTATCGAAAGCGCCGCCGATCATGCCGGGCACCTCGACTTCGTATGCAACATTGCCGGTGTAGGTGTTACCATTCCCACGGAACGGGTCACCTTAGAAATATGGGACAAGGCCATCGACCTCAACCTTAAAGGCGTTATATACGGCACATACTCGGCCATCCCGATCATGAGGGAACAGGGGTTCGGCCATATCGTCAACGCTGGCTCCATTACCGGCCTGCTTCCTGTACCGTACCAGGCCGTTTACGCGGCGACCAAGGCTGCCGTTATCTCCATGACCGAGAGCCTCCAGTACGAACTGGAGGTCGAAGGTCTCCAGTTCAGCGTTTTTTGTCCGGCCAACGTCAGGACGCCTATCTTCGGCGACATGACTCCGCCGGCCGACTCCATAGGCGTTGACGAGGCGGTTCTATATATCCTCCAGGAAATGGAGAAGAAATCCGTCGTTATCGTATTACCCCAAAGCGCACGGGACTTCTACACCTTGTACAGGGAGCGCAAGGAGGAATTCGACAAGTTGGCGAGGCAGCTTGCGGCCGAAAGGCGCGAAAACTACCGCACGAAGGGGACCTACTATTGAGAATGGCCGACGCGGCAGCCAGGTGGAAACACTTTTTGGAGAAGGCCGAATTTCTTTTCGAAGAGGCGGACCTTTACTTCGACGTGGTGGTTCTTCTCGTAGCTGGTATGGCAGTGACTCTTACGGGGATTCTTCTTTTTCCTGTGTACTCCGGCCTGATCCCCTACTATGAAAACGGTGTCTACGGTCTGCTTCTGTTTTTGTTCGGCCTCCAGACGGTGACCTTGGGCAGAACACCTGCGGGGGACATGCGCAGGTCAAAGGCGGTAGTGATTGCGGGGATCGCCATCGCTGCAATGGGCATAGTGGCATGTTTCATTCCGGACGTATTTACCCTCGTTCCTAGTGCGCTGCTCATTATCTGTCTTTGCCTGGGCGGATTCCTGCAATTACTGCAGATGCTTGTTTCAAAGGACAAGCTGCAGGCCTGGCTTGGCTATGGAGGAATCTTTCTTTACCTTGCTCCCGCCTGTGGGGCTGTTTACGTGTTTTCGATGTTTGTGGGGCTTCTAGTGTGGAAACAGGGCCTGTTTTCGGCGTCGTTGACGGCGATTTCGGTGCTGATATACGGAGCTTCGATTTTTGTAGTCGCATTTTTGCTCCAGAAAATTTATCGTATCTACCCTCAGGCGGTAAAGATCCTTGACGACGATTTTGGCCTGGAGGCCGACAAGGCCACGCTTCTAATCACCGGTGTTTTTATGCTTATCCTCGGAGTGCTTCTTATTCCCGTAAGCTTCGGCAAGCTGCCTTTTTCGGGAAGCGCCCAGCTCGGCCTCCTGATGGTTATTTTCTCCATCCAGATGCTGGCTTTCGGAGGCACGCCCGTCGGACCCTTCCGTCGCACGTGGCTTGTAATCTTTTTGGGGTTTGTCTTCGCCGCCCTGGGTATCGTTTCCTGCGTGGTTCCTAACGTACTTGTCTCCTTTTTGACCCTTCTTGTCGGTCTGCTGAACCTCGCCGGCGGGGCCATAGGGCTCGTAAAAACCGTCTTGTCGGCGGTTAAAAGCATGAAAGAATTGGACGTCGTGCCCACCGTGCTGGTACATCTTACCGTCACCCAGTTTGTGATGAACCTTGTTTCCATACTCTTTGGAACTTCCATGATTGTATCCAACCTGCTCCCTGGTTGGATAGTGGGAGTCATTCTCACAGTTAACGGATGCGTCCTCCTGTACCTCATGTCCCTTCTGATGAGGATCGACAGGCTGAGGTCTGATATCATTGAAGCAGAATAGGCGAAATAGCCGGCTGGTTGCCTTGCAGCCGGTCCGTTTTTACAAAACACCGATATCCCCGGCGAGGTGACGCAAATGGTATCTTCCTTCGACAGGGTTATAAACCGCAGGAACACCGACAGCCTGAAGTGGGACGGCATGAAAGAGCGAATCGGCCCCATCCCCGATGACTGCGGAGCGTCTCCCGAGGTATTGGCCGATGCTGCCTACGCCTTCAAAGGCGCAGGCAATAACAGAAAGAGCATGCATTATTTTACGAGAAGCATCGAAGCATACAGAGTAGGTCCGGGCTTGATGTGGAGGATATGGTACAGGGAAGATGATTATCATGCGCCACGTTCGTACATCGACATCATCCTTCAATATCGTTTCAAGCTAAGCGATGCGGATAGGGCTGAAGGTCTGTCCATCAGGATAACCAATGCCTTTTGATCGGCATCCTTCCTATACAAATATACGAAAAAATTTTTGCAGTTTGAAAGTTTGTCCTATTGTCAAAACAAGATGTTCGTGATATAAAAAATACATATGGTTTCGGGGAAACGATGATCCCTCGCATTGCTGATGGCGGGTGCAAGAGCGAAGGGTGAGTGAGTAGCGCGACAGACCCATGGAGTTGTGTGATTTACAGGCTTCATGGGCTTTTTTATGGATAGTTAAGATATGTTAACTAATTAGATAAAAGTAATAAAACAATAGCGTTAGTGCCATAGAAAACAAATTTTAACATTGTCCGGAATTTTTCAGCTCACGTGTGGGCTGTTTTTGTATGTTATGCTATAACAACATTTCAAAATCTGTTTAATATTCTGATAGTCCGGAGGCAGGTCTATGAATAACAGGGACAAGCAAGTCGAGAGGAAGCCTCTTTTAG
>NZ_CALETC010000210.1:0-11347 GCF_937920065.1 Acetomicrobium mobile | reverse complement strand
GAGGTAGACCGAGATAAAAGAATCGCATGGAAATAATTATTTACCATGCGCCGCGTCCATCATCCTGGCCCACATTCCCAGGATATTTGCCTGTTCTTCCCAGGTCTGTTCTTCTTTCGCTGTTTGCCGTTGTGCTTCACGCTGAGGCATAAAGTCCTCAGGCTCGAAAGGCTTGCGCTGTTTTTTAGGATCGCGATTAACGTTAGCGATAGTGCTTGCTATCATGCCGGACCGCCAATCCTCGGTCTCTGCACCCCAGGGTTCTAGTTCGAAAAAGGCCATCCACTCGGAGAGCTCCCGGCTATCAATCCTGGCCAGGAGCTCTCTTACCGTCATACCCAAGGCCAAAGCTAGTCGAAAGTAAAATCTTCGCTCTGGCCTTCTTCCGAGTTTCCCGACAGTTCCTCCATATCCTCAGAGGATAGACCGGATAACCTTTGCGCTACCTCGAACACGCGGTCGAGTGCCGCTGCGGATTTTTTGCCTAAAAGCTCAGCGTCTTTATCAGAAAAAAGCCGCTTACCGTCAGCGTCGACGACAGTAAGCGCTACCAGCTTTGCTCGGATATTACGCAGATTCATGCGGGTACTTTTGCCCCGCTGCTCAACGATAGACTGCTCGAACGCGTCTCTCTCCGCTCCGGTAAGAGCACGGACTCGGACAGCGCCACCCCATTCTTCGACTTCGATATCTTCTGTGGGTAGGTCCTCTGCCTGCAAGATCGCATCTCTTGTGAGTAGCTTCAAGGCCTTACCTCCTTATTTTTCGTCTCCGATTTCGACTTCTTCAATCTCTTCAAAATCACCATCAACTATAACTTCGGTCGGATAAAACACAATACAGGCCCGGTTTGCCTCGCCTGCCGATAAATTAACCTTGACTTCGCAGACGTGTTTAAGTTCTCTGCCGTCTAGAAAAACTTGGGCAGTACCGTCTAGACGCCCGGGTAACGCTTTTTCGGGCACGACAATTTTAAGCCGCATGGTCTATTTATCTCCTTAACTTGTAATTTCACCGAATTCATAAACACCTGTTAATAACAAGGTCACTTCGGCCTGCAACACGTCGTCAGCGCTAACCTCTTGAGGTTGATAGGCAGTGCAGTAAGCGGTAAATGTCCAACCATAATCGTTAGGCAGTTTGATTCTATATTGCCGCGCTTCACCGCCTAAAAAGTCCTCTTCCAGGTCCGTATGCCCCGTGTTCGTAGGATCAAAATTCAACGTTAGCGATACTTCGCCGGGGTCAATTAATCCAACTAGCTTTTTGCGAACTTCTCCGGGAGGATTCAGATCATCAACGTCTATAGTGTCGCGTTCTGGCTGAGGAGGCGTAATCGACGCAACTTGCGCAATCTCTTCAAAACCTCCAATTGTCGAGCCTTCACGATAAAACTTAGTTTTTAGCCCTGTGATTTCAGGCATTTAAATTCACTCCTTGTAAATAATTGTAATATCAACGTGGTGGTAAATTTCACCTATTTCCTCTTGCTCAACCTGCCGATCATTGTCTACGGTAGCCGTAATCGTTTGGAGCTTCGCGGCCATGGAGCCGGAGAAGCCTTCAACCGCATTGTCAACAGCTCTGACGGCTACCTCTGCCTGGGTTTGGGTATCCGCTATCGCGGTAACCTGCAGCCGGACTCGTTTAAAAGCAGTGCCGCCCAGGTCGCGGCTCGGTATCCGGCTAATCTGGGGCTGGATCAAAATCAGCGGCTTTTCTGCCCCCGCAGGAGCTCGCCGCTGATAAATCCTTTCGCCTATTGCCGCTTGCACCCCGGGATCATTCTTGAGGTGCGCGTATAGGGCCTGACGAGGTTCAATCCCCATATAGCTTCAGCCTCCCTCGCAGCTCGGACTCAAACACCCTGTATGCCTCCTCGGTTTTAGCATCGAACGCAGGCCGGATGAAGGGATGCGGAGGAACGTCGCCCACTTTCTCGCCTTTAACCACGATGGCATGTCCATCCTCGACAAGCGCGCCATACCAGCCCTTTTTGCCAGGGCCTACGTGTACCTCAACCCGGTTTTTTGTTTGCTTCTTGACCTCTTTTTGAATATCGCCTGCCAAGACGCCGGTTTTTCGCGGTGCCCTGTCTTCTACCTCGGCCCGGATTACTTCTGCGCCGGCAAGGGCTGACTCGCGCATATGCTTGCGGGCTGTTTCTTCGGCTATCATCTGCAGCTTACGGGCCAGCCTATCACCACCTTCGACCTTCATGCGGACTCTCACGTATGCTTCACCGCCCGAAGCTTAATCCACATGCCGTCGTCATCGAGGTAGTCAACTTGCCGAATGTCGTAGATCTCGCCTGCGTAGAATAGCCGGTGCGTATCCGTTTTAAGTTCGTCTAAGAATGCCGCGTAGCGAAGGGTAAACTCAACGGTCTGCTCTTCGCCTACCGCCAGGGCTGCATAGTAATCGCGCCCCCAGAGGCTGCTCCGTTCTGCCCACATAGCCCGCCAGTCAGCCCAGGTTGTTGTTGTGTCACCGTATTCATCTGTAACTGTTTCCTTGCGTTGAATTACAACCTTACGCCGGCAGACTCGCGCAAGGTCTTTCATGACTTCGGCTTTAGGCTTCATCCTCATCTACCTCCGCAAGCGGAGCTTTGACGCCTACCTGCAGTTGCAAGCGCAATATCTCCTGCTGAAAGTTTTCCTCGAAATATTCTGAAGCGTTGCTATAAACATAGCGGCAATAGTCGAAGAGCAGGGAGCGGGATAGGCCTTCTGTTTCGAAGTCGAGTTCTGCGCCTACTAACTCCTCGAGGTACGTTTTCCCTCGGTCAATAATCTCTTGAATGTGAGTATCCTCATCGTCCCAGGTTATTTTTAGGTAGTCTTTGATTGCCTGCAGCATAGTGCACCATCTATCCCTTCTTTTCTACCTGCTCTACTAGCTTGCCGTGTCCTGCGTTGTTGATCTCCTCATACCTGCTCCTGCTGATAAATAAGTAAGTCCCCGCCTCGTGCAGGGACTTACTGTATTTATTGCGAAACGTGCGAAGCACTTTTACCTTTATCTTTTTGCTGCTCATTTAGATCGGTCCCTATGCGTCAATATCGGGTTGAAGATCTTCGATATTAGCAACAATAACCTCAGGCAGAGGGGATTCAAGGTCGCTGATGTCTAGAAGCAGGAAGCAGTTATTGTCCAGGGGCCGCCCTGTGCCGTAGAGCTTGATAAGGTAGGTGCGTTCGTCTTCAAGGAATTGATACTCGTCAGAGTACTCTATGCGGCCACCTTCACCAATTCCCATTGCCATAAAGTAACGCTCCGGGAGGCCAAGAATAACCTTGTTTTGTGCAACCCACGCCGACTGGACAACTTTTGTTGGAAAGGGAAAGATATCCGTTACATATGTCCCGTCATCGCGGCGGCGGTGAATAGTCGCCGGCATGACCTTGTTAAAATAATCAACCGGGTTGCAAATCAGGGTAACTGACGTCACGGGCCGGTAGAGATTGTTGGGACCAGTTGCTAGCTGCGCAATGAGCCCGCCGTAGGTTTTGGGCCGGAAGTCCGTAACCGGAATTGCTGTTTTGGAGGCGTAGCCTGTCGTTAGGTTGTAGTTAGTAAGGTCGCAGACCATACCGATCGGCTCGTAAATGCGATCGTCGGGATCTGTCGCGGCTTCGGCAATGCCTTTGCCGTTAATGATGCCGTTTTCAAGGCCGTTCGCGATAGCCTCGGCCAGGATGGTCCGGACATAGCGGTCTAGCCATGCAGGGCCTAAATCTAACATAGCCTTGCAAACAGGCAGCCATGCAGACAGCTTAGTTTGCTCAAGGCTTAAATAGGCAAACTGTGCGCTAAGCTCCTTTTTGATCTCACCACATAGCGGCCCCCACCAAGCCAGATGCCGATTGTCCATTGTGCTATATAGATATTTAATTAGCGCACCGGCATTTTCAAAGCGAATCTCTGATAAAAGCGGGTGCTCCTCGGTGATATCCTCGAACACGGCATCAATGATTGTTTCGGGAAGCACGGCGTCAAAACCCGTAAGCGCCTGCTTCGGATTAGCGGATTTCATCGCGCCTATTACTTTCTGATAATATTCGGTCTCTCGTGAGGTCAACACTCGTACACCGCGGCCGGACAGAATCTGATTGTCAGCCGTCTGCAACATGCCTTTTGCTTCTGCCAGGACTGCTTGCTGCAACAGGTCGGTGTACTCGATAAATGCTTCCGCAAATTCCTCCTCGTTGCCTTCCTGCATAGCTTCGTTAATCTTAGTCACAGCGTCCTCTTTCTGCTGTGACATCTTGTCAAGATTAAGCATTTGTTTCTCTCCTCTCTGCGGCAAGTAGTGCCGCAAGTAATTTTTTAGGCTTGTTTTGCTTAAGAATCGATTCAGGTTCTGGTTCCGATTCAACAACGGTTTCGGATGTTTCGGGGATTTCGGGCTCTGTTTTAGATTCAGGTGCGGAAGAAAGTTCTATTACGGGCCCGGCGGGTTGCTGCACTTCGAGTATCGCGACATTGTTGGTGGCCTTGTCTTGCGGCGTAACAAGGGTATATTGCCCGCCTGTCGTTTCCCATAGGACGATTACCGGTGCCGGCCCCCTGGGTGCGGGCTCTTGCTGTTTGCTGTTTTGAGACTGCCGCTCTAAAATCATGCCGATCAACTGCTTGCGCAGATTCAGGCTCGCAGCTGCCTTATCAGTTACCGCCGGCTCTACTATCTCCGTTGCAAAGCCCATTTCAAGGGCTTGCTCCGGTGCGATCCATGTTTCGGCGTCCATCATTGCGCGGAGTTCTTCCTCGGAGATATTGACATGGTCCATGTATGCATTGATGCCAGCCTTGTTAATAATCTCCAGATCGTCGGCGTCTTTTCGCAGTTCGCCCGGATCGCCCATTGTAACCATCCACGCATTGTGAATCATCAGAAGCGACGCATTCGACATTATCCGTTCATCGCCGGCCATAAACACTACGGATGCGGCAGAACAAGCAAACCCATCGCAGTAGGTTTTTACTTTTGCTTTGTGCCGGCACAGTGCATTATAAATTGCCAAGCCCTCTGCAACTTCGCCGCCGTAAGAATTAATAAAGACATTGATTGTCTCAATGTCCCCGGGCAGCTCCTCGATCTCTTTTGCGAGAGTGTAGCTGCTGACATCGCTTTCTAGCCATTCCCAGGATACGATGTCGCCGTAAATGTAAACGCTTGCCTCTTTATTCTCCGCAGTTAGCGAATAGTATTTTCTGCCTTTGATATTCGCCACCTCCTTTTGCATTCTAAATTATTGAGAGACAGAACTGTCATCACCTCCTGAAAAAAACTGCTCAACTGGCTCATAGTTTTTTGTCATCCAGCGCGCCGTGCTCCATTCGGTGCCCAGCGGCTCCATACCAAGGGTTTTTAGAATGTCGTCGATAGAGTAACCGCCTATGCGGAGCAGGGTTTCAAGTGCGCCGGCAATATCTTTTAGGTCATGCGCCCGGATCATTGATGTGTTGATCCGCATATAGGTACGCTCAAGGACCGCTTTCTTTTTGTAATATTTGCGATTAATTTCATCGTGAATAACTTCGGCCAGAGGGTTTATGCAAAAGGTTAACAAGTTGTCCATCGCCTTTTCTGTATCCGCTACGTCGCCCTTGATAAGCTGCGGCGGGACTTGAAAAGCGATACAAACAAAATCTATGATGTCGTCAATAAAGGCCCGGATCTGCGCGTTATCTGCGCCGCCCTTGACACCTATATTAGAGGGCAGTTCGTTATACTTTAGTCCTCCGGTTAGGGGTAAAACCGCAGGGCCTTCCGCTTCAAAGAAGGCCTTAAATTTTCTCTCGAATAGGTCTCTAAGCTCTTGTTGCGCCTTCTCGGTAGTCGGCCAATTCGTCGGTACTTCGACCGTTCCGCGCCGGCTGTGATTTCTCTTGTAGTTGACCTGCGCCGCGGCAATAAGCTTCCCGTAACTGTTATATAGTCCTTCGATAACATCCGCAATTCTTTCGTTGTGTAGTTCAAAATGAAAGACCTCGGATTCTGTGTAGCTGCGGCTTAAGGCAAAGTCGTCAACAATAACGTTGCGATAGATATATTCCTTAAAAGCGTAACGATCTACGCTAAAATTATCAGCTACATAAATATGTTCATCCTGCCAAACAACCAAGCATTCGTTATTATAGACCATTTTTGAAACTACATCGCGCCAAAACTTGCTCGCACTTTTGTTAGGGTTAGGCTCGACATTAAAAAGATAATAGCTGTCCTTCCGGACCTCCTCACCTTTTTCAAAGGTTTGAAATTCTGCCCGCGAAAGCACACCGGCGATCAAGTTAATGCAAGCCTGCACCGCTAGTTCTTTGAAATAAATTTCTGTCGCTATTTCGCCAACAATAGTGCTTATGTCTAAAGTCTTTGTGTTTCGGTCAAACAAGCTTAAAAACCAGTCCCATACCGCCACGCCTATACCTCCCTTAATAGGTGTAAACACCTAAACTCATAACATCTTCCGCAGGCCAATCAAGCTCGCTGTCTTTAGACAGGGCATGAATCAAAGCAAAAAACCCGTCTGTTTTGCGGGTCTTAGGTTCAATCTTTAAATATGTCGTGTTGCCCTTCGCATCCATTTCCTGACAAGTGTTATTTGTGTACCAGCGCATCGTGGGGTTGTCCCCGAACACTAAAGTCTCTTCGGCAAACGATTGCTCAACCAGGGGGGCCACTTTCGCATGAGTAGCCGGACCGCTTCTAACTTCTGTAAGCGGCAAGCCCTTCTGCTTAAATTCCGATTCCAGAAGGGCGGCCCTGTAGCTGTCGCAAACGATATCAATAATGTGATATCTCTCGGCTTGCTTTAAAAACCAGCTCGAGATGTCGCCTGCGCTTATGTTGGGCCGGTTGATAATAGTCACAAGCCCACGGTCTGCCATCTCCCGTACCGGGAATTTTATCGGCCGGCTTTCAACCTTCAGTGCCAGGTGGCAAACAAAGCTGTGCTCTATCCAGTAGCGCTTGCCTTTATACTTAAAAAGCAGACCGCAGCTAGCAAAGTCCGTTGTCCTGGCGTAGTCAATCGCTCCGATGCACTGCAGTCCTTCAAGTTCTTCGAAGGGTATAGGCTGGTTGGTAGCAAGAATTTTCTCCCAGGGTGCTACGACGATAAAGCTATCTTGCGCCGGCAGGTTCATGCGCTTAGTCATAAAATCGATGGCCAAGTGTGGCAAATATTTTGACTTAGCGTAAACGTTTTTCATCTCTTTTTGCAATTCCGGAAAGTATTCCAGAGACGGATTCGCCTTCGGCCAATTAGCAGGATCTTCGGCTTCTTCCTTGCTGTCCAACCGGTAGATCAACGGCAAGAAGCCAATATCTTTTATTTCTCCGGATAGCACTTGTTTCGATAAGTCTAAAAGTTCATCAAGCACGCCGCCTCGCACATAACCTTGAGTCGTGATATAAAACGTGCGGGAATGTTTCCGTTTGCCAAAACCTGATGTAAATACTTTTATCATGTCCCAGTCCTCGTACTCGTGAACCTCGTCGAATATAAGGCAGCCTGTTCTCTTGCTATCTTTGGTGCGCGCGTTGCTGGTGTTGTATTTGATATAGCTTTTAGTTTTTAGGTTTACGATCTGCTGCTTCGTTTTATAAAAAAACCTCTTAGACTTATCCCAGGTGCGCTCAAGAACTTCGTAAATATCTTCAAAGCTTGTTTTTGCTTGATCTTCAGCATTAGCGATAATGTCAATGTTGTATCCCTTAACGCCGTGATAATGCGTTGTGAGATACCATGCCACAGGCGAAATAAACCCGTTTTTGCCGTTGCCCCGGCCCATCATGATAAAATATTCATCATAAACTACGGTATCCTGAGATCGGTAATAGCAATGTATTAAGGCTAAAACTAAAAGCTCCCAGTCCAGGAGCTCGTATTCAAAATAACGCTCTATCAATTCGACGGCTTTATCTATTTTTTTGTGATCGATAAATACGTCGGGATCATTTAATTTAAGCTCAATCAGATCCATAGCTTGCTTTAAGTCTCCGCAGGCCGGAATCGCACCGGATCTGACGCCGTCGATATAGCTGTCAATGTAGGGGTGATAATCTCTGTGCCGCCTCTGCATCTACATGGTCACCACCTCCGGGTTACATTTCGTCGTCATCAGGATCGGATTCTGGCTCAAGGTTCGTAGCCTTTAGCCCTAGCTCGCTTAATATCTTTAGCATCTGCGCATTGGTTTTGTTAAGCTCGGCAATCGAGTCATTTTTTTTATAGCCCCATTGGTCCTTGCCATGCTGGTACTTGACGGTGACGCCGCGTTTCTTAATGTCCTTAATCAGTTTGTTTTTAATATCATGCAGGGCCATGTAGTCATGCACCAGGTCGAGGTACTGCGTGCCGTATACGCCCTGTCTTTCTAACTGATCGATGAGGTCCTGCTTGATTTGTGTTTTGCTAGGCTTTTTAGGAGCTGTCAATGTCTCACCTTCTTATTTACACGTTCACGTAAGGTATTTGCTAAATATGTTTTGTGCGGTCCCCCGCCCGGTCCTCCGGGCCTGTGCGATTTTTGTTTTTTGAACCCGGGGGGGGTATTACCATCTTTCCGGCGTAATATATTCTTTCTTCTCGCGCTTGGCTGTTCTAAACTTTTCAGGATGCAGCCGGTTGTGGCACTCCTCGCACACTGTCATAAGGTTGTCGGCTTCAAGCGCAAGGTCTGGCCTGTCCTCTAGGTGCTTGATGTGATGCACAACATTGCCCTTGCTAAAACTGCCGCGTCGCTTGCACTCTTGACACTCGTTGTTGTCCCGCTCAAGCACCTGCTCCCGCACCCTCAACCATGCCGCACTCTTGTAAAGCTCCCGGGCTTCAGCTGCCCGGAAGTGCTTGTCGATTACTTGATCCCAGACAGCGACATCTCGGCCGTCAGGATCATCCCGCAGCCGCCGTCTGGCTGTCGCTTCGTCTACTTGCAGCTCAATGTATTTAACATCAATGCCCGATAGCGCCTGCCTCAGCCTGGGCCGAATCGTAGTCACGATGATCCACGCGGCGTCTAACTTGTCTTCGTGCCGCAGCCGGTTTATAATCAGGTCCCGGATGTCTAACACATAGCCGATTAGATTGTCATTATGCTGATGAACGGGAAGGCCGCTCAGTGCAGACATTATCAAGTCGAAGTCAAACACGATGTCGTTAGGGCCTTTGCGCTCTTGTACATATGTGCTCTTACCGCTAAGTGGCGGCCCGTGCACTACATATACATTCACTGTTAAATTAATCTCCTAGTAGCTAGTACACAACAGGACCGCGCCCTGCTGGTAGACGCGGCCCTATGCGGGGTTGGGAATGTTTAACAAGATAAACTTGCTTAATAACATAATAGCACAGACAAACCGAACATAACGAACAAGCTTAAGCATCTACCCTAACGGCGATATATGTAGTCTATTACTATATCTACGACAAGGCTTGCAAACCCGCGAGATTCTAATTGATCATAAATAGCCTTATTGTTTTTATCGATTAGGTCCACAATCAACTCCGGTGTCAATTCACTCGTGCCGATCTCTTTTAACAGATCGCTTTTTGATAGTCCGATATCAAGCATGCTATCGCCCTCCTTTCGCCCCCACACTTCGATAAAAGAGCGTCCAGATCATCTTTTGCCCTCCAAAAATCTATCATGCATCATCCTCACACTGTCCCCCGTATTCCCGCCCCCAATATGTGCCGCTACCTGCTCCCACGTCAGGCCGTTCACATGCCGCAAGATAATTATTTGCCGGAGCAGGCTGTCATCTATCTCCTCGACAAATTCGTTTATCTCCACCACCAGATCCATCAGGTCGTCTAACCGGCGCTGGAGCCGCTCCTTTAGCCGCTTCATTTTCCGGCCATGCTCTTCGTGCGCAAAGCCGGTGATGTAAAAAGACTTCTCAGTGTAAGGATGCTCGGGGTCGGAGCCGCGCACTTTATCGGTGACGATCTCGCTCTCCAGGTTTGCGATCTGGTCTTGGAGCAGCTCGATCTCCCGTTTCAGATGCCGCAGTTGGCGCAGCTTGTCCTTATTCACTCGCCATCCCTCCCCGGCCTGGGCGGTGTCTCCATCAGCCGCCGCAAGTCCTCCCGTTCCGCGTCCTCATAATCGGAGGCGGCAAGGGTGATCGGGGCAGTGTGATAAGTAATTGCCTGATACAGCTCCGGATGCTTGTCCGCTATCAGCTCGCCTAAAGTCGCCAACGGGCGGACCGTCCGGGTGATGTGTTTATATTTCATCTTGCCGCCTCCTGTAATTTCATGCCGTCTCCCTCTTAGCCTGCAGCATCTCCGCTATCGTCACGTGCAGCCGCTGCTCCTTGACATAGGTTTCATACAGCTGTTCGTTTAACTCGTTTTCACCCGCGATAGCGTTTATAATCATTCGGTAAATGAGCGCAGTCGCAGTCATACCTCACCCTCCTTGTTTATCAAAGCCCTGCAAGCCGCACGTTGCTTCTCCCTCAGGGCATCCTTCCCCTATCTTGCAAGCCGGACCGGCGTTTTTAAACAGCACTGGGGCTACCTTGCGCACCTCTTCAAGCATCATCCCGGCAAGGCTCCGTATCTCCCATTGAGCTTTTTGGCAGCCGCGCACCCGGAAAAAGTGTAATAGACTACGCGCATTCATAGTCATGACCAGGCTCGTTTCACAGGCGTTAGGCAAGATATACCGGGCATCTTCGCGCGGCACTGCCGCACAAAGCGATGCGTAGGCTTGCCGAACTGCCCCAATCTGCGCATAGTAGATGTTTCTTGCTGCCGGGCTCTTTTCTATCGAGGGAGGCGTAACCCATTTAAATGCTTTTTCATCGACGTATCGCTGTGATTTCTGGGAGTAAGAGGCAATCCGATGGCGAACTAGCTGGTGTGACAAGGCCCTGCTTACGCCGTCTATGGCAAAGGTAAAGGACGCATGTTCAAGCGGAGATTCGTGTCCTTTTTGTATTAGCATTTCGGTAAGACTTTCAACCTTCTCTTCCGAAATTTCCTCAGCTATCTCGCTCGCCGATATTGAAGAATAGCACAGCCTTGCTGCCGTGGCGACAGTCTTCTCCGGATTGGGTGTCCATGTAATCAACCTAATATCCATCGTTATTTTTCTCTCCCCATACTTTTATTTCAGTGTAGGGATGCCAGGAACCTCGGTCGCATCCCCTCGCTCGTTCCAGTCGGCCCGGCTCTTCCCCCGGTTCAGTTTCGGCGATCGCGGTAGCCTCGGGCGAGATGGTGCTCCGCACGTCGTCCGGGTTATCAAGGCTACCGTTATATAGTTTCTTTTTCTTTTCCGCATGTTTTACGCCGCATAGGATATGCGCGTAGTCGGCGATCTTTTT
>NZ_CALETC010000209.1:0-3887 GCF_937920065.1 Acetomicrobium mobile | reverse complement strand
AGCGGACAACCTCCACTCCTTCTTCGGCGATGATCTCCTCGAGCCTGCGTATATGCTCTTTGGAGGGTGCCTTGAAATCATGTCGAAACTCCTCGAGCCCCAGCAAGCTATACTTAAACGTCCCGAGATTATGGTACGGCAGCATCTCCATTTTCTTCCATGTCATGTGTTGGTAAACAAACCGTGCAGTGTGCCTTATATTTTCCTCGCTATCGTTGACGTCTTTGATAAGGGGAACGCGGATGACCGTCTCGATCCCCGTGGCACCAATGCGCCTGATATTGTCGAGAATAACGCTGTTTTCCACTCCCGTAAGCCGCTTATGTTCAAGGCAGTCCATATGCTTAATGTCAGCAAATATAAAGTCCAGCTTTGCCACTATATCTGCCACCTCTTCCCAATTGAAAAAGCAGGAAGTCTCTACCGCCTGGGAAATGCCGAAGCGTGAAAGGGCGTTTACTAAGAGGCGCAACGACTCGGGAAAAAAGAATGGTTCACCCCCAGACCACGTAACGCCCCCGCCTGAAGCTCTATAGAAAATAAAATAGCGCTTAAGTTCTCGAACAATTTCTTCCACCGTCATAAAACGACCCATTATCTCGCGCTTCCCCGAAGGCAGTATGCTTTCCTTGGGAACTGGCGTCCATGTCTCGGGATTGCAACACCAAAGGCACCGCAAAGGACATCCGCTCAGGAAAACCGTGGAGCGGATGCCCTCTCCATCGTTCACGGTAAAATGAAGTATCTGCGATACGCAGATTTTTTTGTCTTTCATCTTAAAAGTTAATAGGAGCCATGCTCCGTTCGGGCTATGATGGCATCCTGCATCTCTCGAGAGAGATTGACAAACTGGGTGCTGTACCCTGCTACTCGAACGAGAAGATCCCGATACTGTTCCGGATGAGCCTGCGCCTTCCTCAACACCTCCGTGGAGACGGTATTAAACTGAACATGAAAAGCACCAAGGGAAAAGTATGCCTGGATCATGGCCGCTAAATTTCTGCGTCCCCTTGGGGTGTCGACCAACGATTTATTAAGCCTGAGGTTAAGAAGAGTTCCGCCGCTATGAACATCGTGGTTCACTTTTGCAGCAGAGCGCATAACTGCAAGGGGCGTGGACACATCGCTTCCCGCAAAAGGAGAGACCCCCTCCGAGAGAGGCTCCCTTGCCCTTCTGCCGCATGGAAGGGCCCCCACAATTTTTCCTGTGGGGACGTAGTTTGATATGCCCATAAAGGCAGTATTGAAGGGCGAACCAAAGACGTCTTTGTATTTTCGCGTCTCCTTAAAATAAAAGTCAGAAATTTCCCTAGCTAAAGAATCCACATAATCATCGTCATTTCCATACTTGGGGACGCCAAGAGCCTGCTTGCGCAATTCTTCGAAACCCTCCCAATTTTTATCTAGGGCAAGGTTGAGCTCTCCCAGAGATGTAATTTTGTCCTCAAAGACAAGTTTCTTTATCGCGGCCAGAGAATTGGCCACTACCCCAAGGCCGATCCCGGTAAGCACAGGCCCTATGTTATAATTTGCCCCACCCTTACTGAGATCTGCTCCCTTTTCCAGACATCCGTCTACGCAGGCAGACAAAAAGGGGCGCGGGACCATTTCCATATGAATTTTTTGGGCTACGACCGTTCCTATCACGGCATGTTCTATTAGATTAGAAAGTTGTCTAAAAAAGGCTTCTTTCACTTCCTCAAAATGGGCAAACTCCTCTATAGGTTTTTCCGGTAACCCCATAGGTTTACCCGACAGACGACTCTTCCCTTGATTTAATGCATACTCTAAGGCTGCTCCAAAGTTGACGTTAACGGCGGAAGTCCATTCTCCCGTCTTTCTGAAATGGGGAACGACACAACCACAATTGCTCCAATCCCTTGCATCTTCGGGATCGTACCCCATCTGAAGTAACATTTCATATCCTGCCCTATCGCTATGGATGGCGGGAAATCCCAACCCCTTGCTCACGAGTTCGGCCACGGCCATGAGGAATTCATCTGGGGAATCGGGATGAATTCGTACGCTCAAGCCCGGCTGATGGGTCTTGACGCTCTCCGTGGCCTTCAGGCAAATATAAGATAACTCATTGGTGCCGTCGCTTCCGTCTCGTTTTCGGCCACCCACGGTTAGATTTTGAAACTGGTTATATCCGGCAAAGTAATTGGCCGTGTTAGAGGAGATGGTCCACACCCACTCTGAAAGTTTAAGCCAGAGGCATTCCACGAGCTCTTGCGCCTTTTTGCGATCCAAACGGCCAGCCTTTACATCGGCTTCATAGAAGGGATACATATATTGGTCGAAGCGCCCGAGGTTTAGGGCAAGGGGATTTTCCGAGATGATGCCGCCCAGCTGAACAAACCACACGAACTGACACGCTTCATGAAACGTGCGAGGCGGATCGGCGGGAACGCGACTGCATATGCGAGCAATGGCAAGGAGTTCTTCTTTTCGCCCCTCGTCTTTCTCGCAGGCGGCAAGCGATTTGGCCGCATCCGAATAGCGCTTTGCCAGGCGCATAATTCCATCACATGCAATGATTACCGATTCGTAAAATTCGATCTTTTCGATGTTTGAAATCGAATCTGCCTTTAGAGCCTCACGCCTAACTTTCGCCTCCTCCCGAATTTTTCTAAATCCCTTGGGGAAGAGGACATCCTGGTAGTCAGGGGTAATTTCGCCCACGGCTTGTCTCCACTTTGAATCGTTATCAAGAATTCCCGTGTCGACTAAAAGTTTTGCCGTTTCCCCGGGAATCCGCTTGAGAAAGGCTTCTTCCAGGGAATTTCCCTTCCAGTAGGGCCAAACTTCTTCCCGCAAAAAATTGCGCTGCTCTTCCGTGATGACGTAAGGGTCTTGAGGGCGTTTATCGAAGGCGTCCATCTCTTTATCCACCCACATCCAGGAAAACTCGGGTGTCAAGATGGCGGTACGACGAAATTCTCCCGCCGTTCCAACTATGAGCTCGTCAGGGAAAATCAATGCAGGAAGTTGATCGCAGGCTTCTGCAAAGGCCTTTGCCCGGCGAATACAGATGGGCTCTCCTTCCGTCTCCTTGTGGGACTTTGTCCAAATTTCAGCTCTGAGGCAGCTGATGGAGGGCTTATTGTTCAAATACTCCTGCCGAATCCTTTCCGTTCTTTCGCTTATGCTCACGTCTTTCCCTCCCCCTGCTTTAAGTGCTATTCCGGGTAAAACATCACGTTGCAAAATCGCGCTACGCCATCACCTGAATTATGGTAGGAATGGGCGCGATCCGCGCGGAACTTGATGGCCTCCCCCGCTTTGAGGACATACTCTTCTGATCCTGCCATAATAGTAACCTCTCCCTCAAAGACCAGAACGTATTCCACAGTTCGCGCGTTGTGGGCTTCGGAACAAGAATAAGCTCCTTTCTCGAGGACAATGGCCAAAATCTCAGATCTAGTCTCCCCATCAAAAGGAAAAACGGGATATACCCGAAATAGTCCGTTATCACTGACGATGGGAGAAATATCCTCTTTTGAGATGACCACCGTTTCTGACCTAGGAACCTCGGTAAGATCCGTGAGCGATACTCGCAGTCCATTTGCTATTTTCCAAACTGTCTGGAGAGTGGGGTTTGATTCTCCGCGCTCGATCTGGCCCAACATACTCTTGCTCACGCCTGTCAGTTCCGATACCTTATCGAGGCTGAGCCTGCGCTCCTCTCTAATCCTTCGGAGATTAGAAGCCAAAATCAGTTGTATATTTTCCACCGGCAACTCCCCTCATCCTGTTCATTATAACGATCGATATGTACGTTATAACGGTTTACCAACCATACCACTCTCTTGGCGTTTTCGTCAACCTAGACTCGTTCGTTATCGTAAATAATACCGATGCGTCATTGTGGCATGTTATAATAT
>NZ_CALETC010000208.1:0-41186 GCF_937920065.1 Acetomicrobium mobile | reverse complement strand
AGCACCAAGTTTTCTCCCGCAGGACCAATGCAGGCTACTTTCGCCTCTGGGTCGTTTTCGGCTAAAATGGCGTCTGTCGTTTCGTAACAATCCTTTCCCCAAAGATGCGAGGCATCTTTTAACTCCACGTGATCGTTGTAGATCCACAGATACACGGGTTTATCCGCTTTGCCCTCAAAAATTACGAGGTCATAGCCCGCATATTTCAACTCGGGGCCAAAATAACCCCCTGAATTTGAGGCAGCTATGGTCCCCGTTAGTGGTCCTTTTGTGACAACGTTAAACCTTCCTGCAGATGTGGCTAGCGTTCCGGTGACGGGCCCTGTGGCGAATATCAGTTTGTTTTCCGGGCTCAAAGGATCAACTTTTGGATCTACCTCCTCGATCAAATATCTGCTTCCCAAACCCCTAGCTCCTAGGAACTTTTCTGCCCAGTCCATTCTTAAGGGTTCGGTCGTTATCTTTTTGGTCGATAAATTTACACGCAATACCTTGCCCATGTAGCCAAACATCATTCGCTCACCTCCAGGACTATCTTGGCAAACTTGGCCGAAAATTCCTTCTTCTTTTGGAGGCTTATGGCATCTGCCGGCACGTATTCCAAAGCCTTAGTCGGGCAAAACTCCACGCAATAGGGACTGCCATCGCACTGATCGCATTTGATTGCTGTGTTTTGCTCCCAATGATAGGACATATTCCCGAAGGGACAGGCCATCACACACATCCTGCAACCTATACACTTAGATGAGTCAACTTTAACGACGTTTTTATCGTCCCTCGAAAGCGCCTCGGTCTTGCACACACTAATACAAGGAGCATCGTCACACTGCTGACAAGTCATGGGCACGTTGACTCCGGCTTCAAATCGATAAGCAGTTATCCGCGATAAAGAGGGCCTAAATTCACTTTCCTTGATTAAAGAACAGGCCAACTCGCAACTGCCACACCCAACACACTTCTCCGGAGAAATGAGAAGCACTCTTTCCATTCCAATCCCCCCTATTCTTTTTTAGATACTTTATTAATCTGCTTCCCCCTAAGCAGACTTTCACGCCTAATTTAATCTAGCAGGAAATCCTTAAATCATGGCACAAAAATCTTAAATTTTGCGGCGTATTCGCGCTTTCTGCACCTGGGACAGAGCCTTGCATCCAGATCTTCGAGCCCAAGATACTCTAAAGCCTCTTCGGTGGTATGCGCTTCGCCGCAAATTGGGCATCTAATTAAAGTAAAGTTGCGATTCCATATGGTTCTCGTGTCGCCTTCGTCAACGCACTGAATGTAGTCGGTAGGACATACATCCGCACATGCCGCACATCCTATGCAATCTTTTGGCGGTTCCATGAAAGGCGGCGTTATTTTCTTGCCAAAACCCCTCCAAGCCTGCCCAATGGCAGAGAGTCCAAGAGTCTCGCACGCTCTGACACATCTGTCGCACCTTGCGCACTCATCGGGGTCGAATAAAAATCGAGGGTCAATTTCTACGCTATATTCTTCCGCCAAAGCCTGGATGGTCCTGGATTTGGGTGCCCGGCTCAACAAAAGACCTATAATGAACCTGCGCGCCCTTATGACCTCATCGCTTTTAGTTTTAATTTGCAAAGGGCCACGGATCGGATACATACAGGATATAACGAGCTGCCCCCTTCTTTTCGGTCGAAATACTTCTACCATGCATAACCTGCAGTTGCCATCGGGCGGAAGTGCCTCGTGATGGCAAAGTGTGGGAATTTCTACGCCAGCAATGCCCGCGGCCTCCAGAATGGTCGTTTCCAATGGTACCGATAGACGTATGCCATCCATAACAATATTAATATCCTTTTTCATTATGAGCACCTCCTCATGGAGGTTATCGAATTGGTTGGGCATACATCCAGGCACTGACCACAACCTATGCATCTTAAGGAGTCTACAATATGAGGTTTTCGAACCTCGCCAGAAATAGCTTTCGATGGGCATATCCTAGCACATTGGCCACAACCTACACATCGGCCCTCATCTATGCTCGCTACAAAAAGCCCTTGACATACCCCGGCACGGCAATAACCTTCCACGTGTTCTTGGTACTCATCGTGAAAATACTTCAAAGTAGAAAGGACAGGGTTTGCCGCCGTTTTACCAAGACCGCACAAGGCGGTCTTGCTTAGTTCATTTGCCATTTCATCCAAAAGCTTCACGTCGTCCAAGCTGCCCTTCCCCTCCGTCAAATCATGAAGCAACTTTTGTAAGGCCTTTAATCCTTCGCGACAAGGGGTGCATTTACCACAAGATTCCTCGACGAGAAAATCTATGAAATATTTAGCGACGTCAACCATGCAAGATCGATCATCCATTACAATCATGCCACCTGAACCCATCATTGAACCTGCCGCAACTAACGTGTCGAAATCCACTGACAAATCCAGCAAAGATGCAGGGATACACCCTCCCGACGGCCCTCCCGTCTGCACGGCCTTAAACGCTTTATCCTTTAGTATCCCACCGCCGATTTCATATATTATCTTGCGCAAAGTCACTCCCATCGGCACTTCAACCAACCCTGTGTTTTTAACTTTTCCAACCAAGGCAAAGATCTTCGTGCCGTTGTTATTATCAGTCCCCAGCGTCTTGTACCATTCGACGCCACCCGTTAAAATAATGGGAACATTAGCCCATGTCTCGACGTTATTTAAGACAGTTGGCTTATCCCAAAGTCCCTGCTCAGTGGCGTGGATGTATTTGACCCTCGGAACGCCTGGCAATCCCTCGATGGAACGCATTAAAGCAGAAGATTCACCACATACGAAGGCGCCTCCACCTTTGCATATTTCTATGTCAAAATCAAAGCTTGATCCTAAGATGTTCTTGCCTAACAAACCACACTCGCGAGCCTTCTCGATCGCAATCTCCAATCTTCTCACTGCGAGAGGATATTCGTTTCTGACGTAAATGTAGCCTTCACAAGCACCTACAGCATAAGCGCCTATCATCATACCCTCAATGACGCTATGAGGATCCCCTTCCATCAAGCTTCTATCCATAAAAGCACCTGGATCTCCTTCATCACCGTTAGCAATCACATACTTAGGGTAATCATCTACGTCCCTGCAGGCTTTCCATTTATATCCCGTTCTAAAGCCACCGCCACCACGACCGCGCAAATAAGAATCGGTAATCTTACTAATAATCTCATCGCTGCCAAGCTGAAGGGCCAACTCCAAGGCTTTATAGCCATCTGTGGCTATATAATCCTCGATGGACGTGGGATCGATGTGACCCGATCTGCGCAATACTAACCTCTGTTGATTAGCATAGAAGGGTATTTCGCTGTCGCTTCTGTAAGTCTTTTTTGTTACGGGATCACGGTAAAGCAGACGCTCTATTACTTCGCCATTTTGGATGGTCCTTTGTACTATCTCAGGAACATCTTCCACCCTTACATTCTGATAAAATATTTCACCCGGGGAAACTATCACTATCGGTCCTCTTTCGCAAAATCCGTGACATCCCGTAAATTTAACGACAGGTTCGACATCTACAATCTCGCCGACAGCCTCCCTAAAAGCTTCCAGAACCTTTAAGCTGCCGTTTGAGACGCATCCGGTACCACAGCACACGCGCAATTTAGGCTTATCTTTAGCTTTCCACAAATCTTCCTTTAAGCTATCGCGATAATATTCGAGATCACTTGGCCTTAAGAAAAAGGGCATCTTTTCTCTCCGCCTCCAAGATATTTTCAACATCATTCACATTCAACTTTCCGTAAACCTTATCACCGATTGTCATGACAGGCGCCATAGCGCAACACCCAAGACAATTCACCGTCTCTAAAGTAAAGATCCCATCCTCAGTGGTTTCACCAGCACTTATTCCCAAATTTTCGCTTATTGTTTTTAATATTTGCTTTCCGCCGCGAAGATGACATGCCGTTCCCTGGCAAACCTTTATGATCTTTTCTCCCTTTGGGGTCAAACTTAGTGCTTTATAGAACGTGGCCACCGCAAAGACCCTGCTTTCAGGTATATCGAAATACTCGGCTATTGAACGCATTGCACTGGTTGGCACATAGCGGAATCTATCCTGCACGTCCAGAAGCACCTGTAGCAAAAAGCGTGGATTTCTTTCGTATTGGGCCAATAAGGCATCAACCACCATATCCGAGGTAGTACTTGACACTGAAGAGTCCCCCCCTTTTTACAATCCCCCACTCGATTCCTTTACTGCAAATATAGTAGCACTCCTTTATGAAAACGTGAAGAGCTTGCCAAAAAACTAGTGTTGGCATGATGCTATTAATGTCATAAAGCTAACCGTAAATGCCGCCCCTTTTATTCAGGTTAAACAAGCTAATATTTCTATAATTTATCTGCGCTCTCCAAGTGCAGCCAGCACAATACCGGCTAACACCAAAGAACCACCAAATATTGTCACTGGCATTATGGTTTCGCCCAATATGAAATAAGCTAATATAGGACTCATCACGGGCTCGCCCAACAAAGCTACTGCCACAAAGCCCGCTGAAAAATACTTGAGGGACCAGTTGTAGCTGCTATGCCCAATGATTTGAGGAAAAATAGCAAGACCCCAAAGACACAACCACGTCTTCGAAGGATAACCCCACAATGAATACCCAAGACAGATTGCGATGGCAAACAATACCACCGCCGCAGTAGAGTAACATATGGTTATATAGGAAAGAAGTGAGACCTTTTGCCTCAACCTGCGTCCTAACAAAAGATAAAAGGCAGTACACCAACTGCCCACGATGGCGAGAAAATCACCAAGCAGGGCCTTCCCACCCAAAGAAAAATCTCCAGCGCTTATTATCACGCTTCCAGTTACGCTAAAAACCACTCCAAGTATCGACATCTTCGTAAATCTGTCATTGCTCAAGAATGGCGTCAATAGGGCAACCCATATGGGATTGGTATTGACAAGCACCACGCTGCTGGCCACGGTAGTATAATCTAGGGAGGAAATCCAAGCAGCAAAATGGATGCTTAAAAAAACTCCGGAAGCGAGAGCAATTTTGACATCATTAAAGGCGAGTGACTTTATCTCTTTCCTTGCAAAAAGGCAAGCCAATGGAATTAAGATAAGGCAGGCAAGCCCAACCCGGTAAGCTGAAATAACCAAAGCCGGCGCATCGGCAAGACGAATCATAGTGGCTCCCGTTGATATGGCCATCACGCCTATCGCCAAGATGACGATGGGTAGAAATAGGGGTCCTTTTTTCCTATATTTTCTTTCATCAACCAATTCTCTCGCCTGCCAATGAAGTTTAAATCTAGAACGATTGGTAAGTTTGGCTAATTTGAGTATATGATATTTCTAACCATAGGTTGAGACAATATTAAGAAAGTTATGCATCCTTGGGAGGTAGTTATAGGTGCGACGCGAAATAGATGCCGACTTTCTAGCGAACCTATTCGATCGTATAGCTATATTACTAGAAATAAAAGGCGAAAACCCATTTAAAGTTAATGCTTACAGGCGCGCCGCAGAAAACTTGCGAAGAGAGACAAGGGATATAGTCGAGCTGTACAAAGAGGGAAAATTGACGGAGATTCCAGGGGTAGGAAAGGCCATTGCCCAGAAAATAACCGAGATATTGGAAAATGGAAAGCTGGAATTTTACGATAAACTGACAGCGGAAATTCCCGAAAGACTGCTTTCATTATATGAAGTGCCGGAAATGGGCCCAAAGCGAATTAAACTGGTCTGGGAAAAGCTGGGCATTGATTCGGTGGAAAAACTGGAAAAGGCGGCACTAGAAGGGACCTTAAGGAGCTTGCCCGGTTTTGGGCCAAAGATCGAAAGCAAAATACTTGAAGGCATCATGGCATTAAAAGAAAGGCGCTTGGTCTCAAGATATCCCTTGGGGGAGGGCTGGGATTTATCTCGAATTATAGTTAACCGTTTAGGCGAATTTGAGGGAGTGGTCTTCGTATCTCCTGCAGGTTCTTTGCGACGTATGAAGGAAACGATAGGTGACTTGGACATTCTAGTGGCGGCTGAAAAAGATGCAACGAATAAAATAATTAAAGCTTTCACTGATTTGGAAATAGTGGAAGAGGTATTACTTTCAGGACCAACGAAAACGAGCATTAGATTTAAGGGCGGTCTTCAAGGCGATTTGAGAATAGTTGAGCCTTCGAGATGGGGAACGGCTTTGCAGTATTTTACTGGCAGCCAACAACATAACATCTCCCTGAGGGAAATCGCGCTCAAGAAAAACTTGAGCTTGAGCGAATATGCCTTGACCGACAAAATAAACAACAAAGAAATATTGTGTTCTAGCGAGGAAGAAGTATACGAGAAACTTGGAATGAGTTGGATACCACCAGAGATAAGAGAAGGCACGATAGAAATAAATTTGGCCCTGGAAGGTAAGTTACCAAGACTCGTGGAAGTTGGCGATATAGAAGGTGACTTGCAGATGCATTCTACTTGGAGTGACGGAAAGCGATCCATAAAGGAGATGGCTGAAAAAGCCTACGCTCTAGGTCGAAGCTACATTCTGATAACTGACCACTCACAGGGATTAGGCATAGCGGGAGGATTATCTATCGGGAGATTAATGGATCAATGGCACGAAATAGACGAGCTAAATGAAATATTTGAAGGCAAACTGGTCATCCTTAAAGGTGCCGAGGTAGAGGTTCGAACCGATGGCACTTTAGATTATCCTGATGAAGTTCTTGAGCGCCTTGACGTGGTCGTAGCTGCCCTTCATTCTAATTTGAGGCAAGACAGAGGACAATTGACCGAGAGGTATATTAAAGCCATATCTCATCCCTTAGTTCATATTTTAGCGCATCCATCGGGCAGGCTCTTCGGAGTGCGCGAAGAAGCCAATGCGGACTGGGAAAGGATTTTTAAAGCAGCAGCTTCATCTGGCACATTGCTCGAGATAAATGCCCATCCAAGCAGGCTCGATTTATCGGAAAAAAAGATAAGACAAGCTTTCAATCTGGGCTGTAAATTTGTGATAAGCACTGATGCCCACGATATACACGAGCAGGAATACATGTTCTTCGGGGTGGCCCAGGCAAGGCGTGCCTGGCTAAAGAGGTCAGACGTGGCAAACGCACAGCCACTGAAGTCTTTTTTAGAACAAATCAAAAGATAAAGAATATTTGTTTTTCATGCAGAGCCCTTTGCACAAATAAAATCACACTTCACTAAGTTGCATCACAAAATTTAAATCGCAGCTTTCCTGCCCCTTCACAAGCAAATAAATAATCGCCTTCCCTTGTAGGCTTAACTTCTTTTAAGTGCTCTATTACATCTTTATGCATCCAACAGGTAATGTCGTTAGCTCCTTCCACGCTACAGGGCAAATAGTCGCTTTCTTCACCTTCATCGGGACGACCTATCAGGCCCGCCGGGCCCACGTAGGCCATTCATCATCCAGCTATATTAGTGCGTATTAAAATCATAAAATGCCCACCGCGAGCCCTCACTTGATTTAACCAATACTGTGAGGTTATCCTTATTTTGTTTTCCTTTTCCATACTATCCACATCTCCCCTCATGCGTGCCATCGCAAAGGTATACGTGGGAACACAAGGACTATTGAAAGTTGCCCGCTGAAATATGTACCGCCTTTCAACCCGTCCTTTAAGCTCAGGTTGAAAGGCGGTTTTTTAATAACCTTGTGATTAATTTAAACTTTAACCCCGGTCCGAAGAAACTTATCGTGCTAAGGTCTAATTTTCAAATTCATGGGCAAATTCCTTGATACTTTCATTCACTAAGGTAACGCAATGGCTTATTGCAGGACCCCCGCCAAATTGAACAGCCACCAAGGCTGCCTCCATGATTTCATCTTCAGTGGCTCCAGCTTTCAAGGCATTATAAACATGTGTCACAATACAGTACTTACATTTAATGTATACAGCTATAGCTACAGATATCAATTCCTTAGTTTTCAAATCCAATGCACTCGGCGCCATCAATTTACCGGTAAATTCTAGGAAAGCTTGAACCTCAGGTCTTTCTTTCCCAACTTCTTTTATGTTTTTTTCAAGCTCTTTCATTATTTCTCTCGGATTCCATGCCATTTGCAATCACCCCGCTTGATTATTAATTTTGTTCTCTTCAGGCTATCCATTACTATTTATATTTTATCATATGCTTGAGGTAATTAAGGGCATCATCTCGGCTTTTGATCTTCCCCCTGGCCATTAGTTCGTAAATCGAGGAAAGAATCCGCCCAACCTCGGGACCTTGTTCTATATTGAGGATATCCATAACATCCCGCCCGGAAATCAACTTTCTCTTGCCAGAGAACTTAAAGACACAAGACAGGGCTATTTCCCGGTTTTCCATCCAGTTAGTATAGTCTCCGTTACTTGAGGTTATATCGATGTAGGAAAGCAAAAACAGGCCATCCAGCCAGGATCTCCCATACTGCATGTAAAGTTTAGGTATTCGCCTGGGTGCTGAAGAAATTAGGGGAACCATATGCCATCTCACCATGGCTGCAACACTTCTAACGAAATAACTGGGCCACGCCCATCGAGTCATTATCTCTTTAGCTAATTTTCCTCCATCTTTTTCATGGCCGATGAATCGTATTCGACCTTCTTCCTCTTTTATGGTGTTTGGTTTTGCTATATCGTGAAACAATGCGGCGGCCCGTACATCGATTCTGTTCGTCAGTATTTCGGCGTTTTTTATGCACAACCTTGTATGTTCATACACATCTCCTTCAGGATGAAGATATGGGTCTTGTGAAACGTTTTTAAGGGCATAGATTTGAGGTAAGACCGGAGCTAAAAACCCCGTATCATGCAAGAGTTCCAAGAACCTAAAGGGGCTTCCTCTTAAAACTTTATAAACTTCCTTGCCAACCCGCTCAGGCGGTATATTTTCAAATAAAGGCAGACTTTCTTTTGCTTCTTCCATCGAAGGACCGTCAATGCTAAACCCTTTTAAAGTTGACGCGAAGCGAAACAACCTGATGCACCGTATGGGATCTTCTTTGATCCTGTCTCCCGGAGAACCTGTAAAACGAATGATTCTTTTTGTTATATCTTGGAGGCCGCCGAAGGGATCTATCAACTCTCCGACGAAATTCATCGCCATGGCATTTATGGTGAAGTCCCTCCGAGAAAGATCGGCAAATAAAGTATCCCCTTGAAAGGGCGTTACTTCGATCGTCCATCCTTCTTGAGGAATGACCAAGGTGCAAAACGGCTCGTTGCCCACTATCTTGGCCTCAGGGAAAATATCCATTACATCCTTTGGTTGAGCAGACGTTGCGATATCCACATCAGTAAAGCGCGATCCTAATATGAGATCTCTGACCGTTCCTCCGACAATGTAAGCCTCAAATCCATTTTCCCTGAAGAGCCTTAAAACATCACAAGATCTAGATAACTTATCTTTGATCATCTTTACCCTCACAAAAAAGGGCCTAGTCACCTAGGCCCTCAAGACACTAAAAATGAACACCCTACTGAGATATTGCCGAAACAGGACAGGTGGATACACAGGCTCCGCACTCTATGCAATCATCGGGATTTACTTGAGCCTTGCCATCTACAACGCTTATCGCCTCTGCCGGACAAACGCCTACACAAGCTTCGCATCCTATGCAAACATCCTTATCAACAACCGCTTTTGCCATAAATAATCCCTCCTAAATTTTGTTGAAATTGCTTTAAAAACAACATCATGTTAAATTTTACATCCATTGCATAGCTGGAGGCAACTCAGGCTTAGGGTCTCTCAATAGCAAAGTTCTCAAGGCTTCGGCTGGCGGAAGGTTATTGTACAATATATCATACACCACATCAACAATTGGAAGTTCTACTCCCACATTTTCGCCCATTTTTTTCAAGGCCTTAGCGGTAAAAACTCCCTCCGCTACTTGTCCCAATTCACTTAAAGCATCCTCCATGGTTTTGCCCTTACCGATAGCAAGACCCAAACGCATATTTCTGGAATGATCGCTAAAACAAGTCACGACTAAATCTCCAACGCCGGCAAGCCCTGAAAGCGTCAGAGGATTCGCGCCAGTCTTTGCACCCAATCGCATTATTTCAGCCAACCCACGGCTAACCAGAGCAGCCAAAGTATTATCGCCTAACTCCATCGCCTTTACAATACCAGCAGCTATAGCGATCACGTTTTTGACGGCTCCTCCTATCTCTACGCCACTAACGTCGTTTGAAGTATAAACCCTAAAATTAGGGCGAGAAAAGATTGTTTGCCACTGCTCTGCAACTTCAAAACTCGAGGAGGCCACTACTACAGCAGTTGGAAGACCTTGAATTACCTCCTCTGCATGACTTGGCCCAGACAAGACAGAATAAGTAACATCGCCCAAAACGTCTTTGACGATCCCGCTGACAGTGGACATGGATTCAATTTCGATGCCTTTGGCAACGTTACATATGTCTGGTACCTTTGTCATCTTTCCCGCAACTTTGTTTAAAAAGCCTCTTATAGCTTGGGTAGGCAAGGCTATCACCCATTTAGATGACCCCATGGCCTCCTCAATCTGGGAAGTGGCCATGACATTGGGAGATATGCGATATCCTCTTAAATAATTGGGGTTTTCGCCCCTCATGTTGATGGCACGCGCCTGATCTAGTCGTCTGCACCAAAGCGTCACAGAATACCCATTTTCGCCGAGTAAATTAGCTAATGCCGTGCCCCAACTGCCAGCGCCAAAAACAGATATTTTCTTCATTTAATCAATCAACCTTCCACTTGAAAGGTAACACACCCCGGGTCGGGATCCTCGTAAATTAAAATTACGTTTTCGACGATAGCATGAGGTGGTCCTTTGCTACACCAACTAATCATTCTTTTAACGCTTTCTGACTCTCCTTGAATCACGACTTCGACCCTGCCGTCGCCAAGGTTCTTTATATAACCGGCAACTCCAAACTCTTTAGCTTTAATCGTCGCGTAATACCTAAAGGCCACCCCTTGAACTCTCCCCGAAAGCCAAAGGTGTGTGCGCACGAGCAAAAAGCGACACTCCTTCCTTTTGCACTCGTTAGATATCTTACCACAGACGATGCGAGGCTCAACGGAAATATAAATGAAGACCCTATATGATGTCACTTCAAAGGAACAAAACCTCACAAAAGAGACATGATCCTCAAAGGCCAAACCTAAAATTTCGCCAGCATTTCTTCCTTTAGGCCATCCAAGAAGCGTTTAGCCGTGCTAGGCGCTTTTGTCTTTAGGCTTACCAGGATAAAACTAGCGGTTGCAACCAAAAGCCCCCACACGGCTGGCCATTGGCCCAGAAATTTATAGTTAGCGAGCGTCAAAAATCCCACCGTCACTCCGCCAAATAATATGCTTGCCATCGCACCCTTCGCCGTAGCTTTTCGCCAAAAAAAGGCTCCCCAGACAGAGGGCAACTGCACTAACAGACCTCCCGATGCTAAAGATGACAACACAACGATTAAATCAAGCCTCAATTGAGCAAATAATAGGCAGGCGGCTATCAGAACCACTATGACTATTTTCGAAAACGCCAATTCTTTCTCCTCAGAAAGTTCAGGATAAAAAGCTTTGAGCAAATCCCTTCCGAACATGTTGCTCAAGGTTAAAACTATGGAATTCATTGTAGATACCGCCGCAGCCATAATGCTCACGAAGACGACGACTGAGATCGAAGCTGGAACTTGCTTTAACAACATGGGCATGGCGTTATCGGGGAGGTCTAAACCCGGGATCAAAAGAGCCGCCATCAACCCTAAAACACAGCATATTAATGTGTAAATAAATCCAAAGTAGGAAAAGCCTAGGATCATTTTTTTCATACTAGCCCTATCCTTTGGTATGAAGAGGCGCTGAACTACTTGTGGGTTTGTTATGGCGAAAAACGCCCATGGCAACGTCAGCCCGATGAAAAAGGATGGCGGCCAGTTTACGCTAAGCAAATCACTTCTTTCTCGGATAAGAGTGCGGTAAAACCCGACGCCTTTCAATTCAAACACGAGGTAGCCAAGAAGTGAGAAGCTTGCTATCAACATTATTACAGCCTGGAAGGCATCTGTGCGAGCAACGGAACGTAATCCTGCCCACCAGCAAAAGACGAAGGTTACAATTGCAGCAATCACGGTTCCCGTGGTGTAGCTTAAAGAACCGTCGGATAACGTTTCAACGAGATAACCAGCACCCATAAGCTGAACCGAGGCATAAGGTATGAGCATTACAAGACACAGCATGGAATTAATGGCTCCGACGCCTTTGTTTTCATATCTAAAACTTAAAAGCTCAGAAGGGCTAATGAGATTATGTCTCTTCCCAGCAACCCAATATCTGGGAGCAAACAAGAGCAACAAAATCACCGTGCCCATAAGATATATCAGCTCAAATCCGAGGGCTGCTACGCCATAGCGATAAGTTAGCCCTACAAGACCAACCATCATAAAGGCACTGTAGGTGGTTGCGCTATAGGTCATCGCTGAAATAAATCCGTCAATTCTTCGACTCCCCAAGAAATAATCTTCCAAATCAACCTTGCCCTTTTGTCGAGATGTGTAAGAAATGTACGTACCAACGATAAACCAAATGCCTATGCTGAACATCAAAAAGGAAGCGGTCATAGTTCTTTCCTTTCTCCTTTGCTCCAATTTTTTGTATATATCGTGCCTGTTATGAGCACAAAGGCAGTAACCGACGTCCAAAAGACGAAGGATCCGCCTTCGCGAAGAAAACAATAAGGCACTATTACATTACAGATCCCAAGAAATAGGGCAAAAACAACTAAACACTTTTCCTTTCTGGTCAAAAGGATCACAACCTTTCAAGTTTTTAACCTAGAAAAAGAAAACCCAGCTTTCTCAAAGTTTCTTTTATACGTTTTAGCGTTTCTTCATTGTCCGCTTCTATGGTATGCAAGTGAAAACCCCTTGTAAGGGAAAGCAGCGGCTCCTGACCTGAGCTTTCGAGCATGCTGACGAAGCGCATCACTTCTTCCTTTGAAGCAACTCCAATGCTGCCTTTAAGCTCCCCATACAGTGGATGGTCTATCATCACGTCAAGTACCTTCCCTCCCGCCTCCACGATCGCAAGCAGCTCGTCAAAAACTTCTTCTTTAGTGTGCCGAACAGCGATAATTTCGCGTATCTTTTTGACCTTATCGAGAAAGTAACCAGATGGCGTGGAAACTATCTCAAAGCCTTGGTTTCTTAGCAGTGCTACGTCTTGGACTATCGTCTGACGACTAACACCAAACAGCTCTGCAAGATAAGAACCGCTCACTGGCGAGGTTGCCTCTTCAAGAATCCCTTTAATGGCCTCTAATCTTTGAGCGCGATTCATTTGCACTCCTCCCCTTCGTCAGTACATAGCGGATAGTAGCAGTATATAGCATGTATGTCAACAAAAAACACCGGTTCACGACGTTGAATCCGTTCTTGAAGGCGTATTCGTGAACCGGTAAATCTAGCTACAGCCTCGCGCTTTTCCTCAGCGTGAGGACTCTTCCTGAATGACGAGATTTCCCTTTATGGCAGGGCTTATCCTTCTTTTGCCGCGATCCAAAGGATGATTCATCTTAGCTTTAAGGCGACACTGCTCCCTAAAGGCAGCTATCTCGGCTTCTAAATTAGTATTGGCCGAATCTCCAAAAAAAGCGTGAACCATGGGAACTACCAAGTTCGGATCGCGCTTGGCCTCTTCTTTTAACATGGCGTCCATCTTGGCCATTGCTACGCCCTCCTGCATGCAGGTAAAGGGGCCAACGTGGAAGATCCCGCACACCCTCTGCCCATTGCCTGGCAACTCTCCGCGCAAAAACTTCAAAAAAATCCCTATTACCAATGGAGATTCTCCCGTAATATCGCCGTGATAGCGCCTGCTTTCCTGCAAGTCTTCAATGATGACGTTTGGCTTGGGCAAGACCTTGCGCTCTTTTGCAACTTCGCCAAAGATTCGCTTAAAGCGCCAATCTGCGTATTCCATGTAAAATTGAGCAAATTTGTAGGCAAACTTGGGGTCCTCTCTAATTGTTAAGTAATTTATGTATTCAAGCCACTCCGTAATGCTTCCCCTAACTACTTCCAATCCCTCTTCTTCTAAACGTTTTATGACGTATTCAGTGTAGGGATCGTGTTGTCTCGTGTAGATTTCTCCCACGTAAAGAACAAGGGGCAGTGAGTGATTTTTTGCCTTAGGCACCTCCTTTAAAAAAAGGTCCATGGTCTCTTTAGTCCACTTTTTTAAGACAGAATATGAGGCCCCGCATTCAATCAACAACTTTTCCAATAAGTCCATGCGCTGTGAGCATAATTCATCGAAGGCTTTTTTATCGTCGCTGTAAGGGCGAAATTTACGAATTAAATCGTCAACCATATCGGCCATCTTGATTGCCCTAAATACGTTTAAAAGGGCGTTGGCCTTGCTTAAGGTCCCACCGAATTGCTCTGGAGCTTCAATCTCTATGTAACTGCTGTCCGTGGAAGGGCTCACTATGGGAACGCGATCAATTCCTTCCTGTTTTAAAAATATCTTCAGCACTTCTCCGTATTTGCCAAATCTGCACGGACCGGAGGTAGTTGGCAAAAATATTACGATGTTGTTTATGACCCACTCTTTGCCCCGTTCCTGAGCCAAATCCTCTATGGTTGCCATGACGTCTCCTATCACACCTCGCAAGGGGAAACACGTTTCAGTCGTTATAAACCGACTTGCTGCGTCCTTAGATTCAGGTGTAGCCGTAGGCATCGCCATAGCAGTCACGCCATAATGCCTTAAAACAGCGGCACCCAAGCGGCTTGCCTCTCCCATGTAAGGTATAAGCCATATGCGAGACCCCAAGTTTAATTTCTCCTTCTCGTTATCGTGAGGAAAGAGGACAAAATCCGATAAGGACAGATCGTTTCTAGGTCTTGCCTTTTGCACAACTCGCTCATGAGCTTCGGCTCGAGTGACGAAGGGAGCGTTATTAGTTTGAGCGTCGGTCACCAGATGAAGGAAGGGTTTTTCTGCCCTCCTAAAGATCTCGCTTTCATGGTAAAACTTCATAGAGTCAGGACCACAGGCGAAGTTCATCTGTCTTATCGGAAAAAGTTTTGGGTTTCTTGCCGTGTATATAGCAGCCTGAAGGATATGGGCATTTTGATACCAATATTCGTTGTAAGAAAGCTCATCGATTGGGATGTCCTTGAAATATTTCTCTAAAAAACTCTGCGGGATGTACCTCATGCCACGCTGCTTCGAAAACATGGATCCGGAGTTAGATGAGGCTTGAGGATCCAATATTACGTAATCTCTGCCCAAACCAACAAATCCTACTTCCCCAGATTCTTCGAGCTCCTCTAAAAACTCGTCTCCATATCGGTAAAGCTCTTCTTTAAAGATCTTTAGTTTTTCATTGGCATAAGATATCGCTGCCAAGATATCATCAAGGGTAAAATCATAGCCTAGCCTGCGAAATTCGTCGAGCAATGCCCTAGCAGTTGTCTCTTCGTCATTTAAGTAAAGAACACTCAAAAACTCCCTCTCAGGTTCTATTCCCAATATGTCCTGAAGCAAGAACCCTTCGGCTTCCGTGTAAATACAGAACTTACGATGGGGCTTTATGGGCCTTACCTCTTCGATGAAACAGGGGTTAAAAAGATGCTTAATTCTTTTATCTTGATGCAACAACGCTGCATGACCTATCACAAGCTTCATAGCTATGCAAAACTCTGTCGGAGAAATGTTTATGCCAACTTGAGCTATCTCGTCATTTGACTTGGGAGTCAGCACTGGGAGAAAGCCAAGCTTTTTAAAGATCGCCGATGTCCATATGCCCAGATCTCCCAAGGTTGCTCCGCCCCTATGTATGCCCACGGTTGGCAAATCAGGCTGCTTGTCTGCGTCAAGATTTTCATATAAGACACCATCAAAATGTTTTTCAAGCAATTTATGGTATATCTCTACGTAATCCTTCCTGCTTTGCCCCATTCCTTCGCTATTTCCCCTGGGGCAAAAGCCTCCAGTTATCACCTCTTCCCCGCCAATCGAGAACACCTTTAACTTGCAATTTCTCATCCCACAAGAGAGAGGACCGAAGTGATCGCTGCACATGACGTCGCGCTTCTCAAAGACCATATCCACGACTTCGAATCCCCTGAAGGCCGAGCACACTTCTTTGCCTTCCTCTTGAAGTTGTAAGATTTGATTGCGCAAGAACAAACCCGCCCCCCAAGCTCCAAAAAGCTCTCTGTGAGGGTAGGCATAAATATCTTTGCCTGTGACTTGAGCCATGGCCGCCAGAAAAGCCTTGCCCAGAGCCGGACCGCCCTGACAGGAACATTTGTTTTTGACGTGCTGCGGACCTCCCACAAACTTATTGAAGTAACTTGCAGCTGTAGACCTAATGATCGCGGCAGCGATTTGTTCTTTTGTAAAGCCCTCTGATATGAGCCTGTTTTCTTCCATTTCCATGAAGACACCGCAGGTAGAATCTATTAAAGGCACGATATCGGCCTTCAACGCGGCTTCCTGCAAGCTCGATTTGACATCGAGGTCCAAAAGTTGAGCCATATTCTCAAGAGTTTGGCCAGCTCCAGCTTGACAAGAATAGTTCATGCGCGCTTCTTCGATTTCGTCGGTTGAAACTCCATTTGTAACTTTAAAGGTTGTAAACTTCATGTCCTGTCCACCCACTTCGAAGATGGTATCTATGGCAGGATCATGAAATTTAATGCCAACAGCATGACATGTTATTTCATCTACGGCGCCGTCGAGCACGAAGTAGCCTTCCGCTTCCAAGGCTTCCTTTCTAGCGCGACTTACGAGGATTCGCTCATATAACTTTCTGGCCGACCCAGTCGTGCATACGCCCAAGACGTTATAGTTATCTGCCCTTCTCGACAAATATCTGAAAACTTCCTTTAACGCCCCTTCTGGATCTCCATGGGTACTTATATATATTTTGTCCAAAAGCTCCCCGGTGGAAACGTCCACTACGGCAGCCTTGGTCGTGGTCGAGCCCCCATCTACACCGATGGTCACATTTCTAACATCGTTAACTTCTACATCTTCTATCTCTCCATCATACACATGAACCTTATCCAAATAAGCGTGAAGCGGTGGTGCGCAGGGACGCTTGCCTCTAACAAAGGAGGTAATCTCCTCGAGCTTTGAAAAATCCATAACGTAGGTGTTGTTTTTCTCGATGGCCTCAAGGGCCACGCCAATCGCAGCAACCGCTCTAAAATGCTTTGGTCGTTTTAAAGATAATCCCAAAAGATCTTGAACTCGCTTTAATAGATAGTCGCTTGCAAAAACGCCTCCAGTTGCTATGGAAGGCGCCGATTGGTCTAAATCTCTCACGCCAACGACATCATTTCTATAATTTCGCGCAACTGTAGCGTAAAGGCACGACACCAAGTAATCCCGATTTGCGCCTTCGTTTTGCTCGTGTATCAAATCCGACTGTATAATGACTCCGCATCGAGCATTAAAACCTCGTGCTACGCCGTGCATAGCTAGGTCTTCTTCTGCCATTTCATATAAGCTCTGCATTAACTCCATCTTTTCCTTGGCACTGCTTGAGTTAAAAAGCAATTCGTCTTCCTTGAGGTAGAGACGCCTCAACTGCTTTTCGATCAGTGTGCCCGAGCCGCCCCCGCATTTGCTGTTGGCCGACCACTCGAGCAAATTAATCTCTTCTCCCAAATGGCCCACCTTAAAAAAGTAAGAATCCTTTGCACCCATATGAAAGATATAGACCACATCGGGACACAAAAGCGAGGCTCCTTTTGGAATTGTCACGCTCTCATAATCAAATAATAGTTCTGGAAAGACGTCTTTGAAATATTGCGCTCCTATGCCCGTAAAAGCCGTAGAGACAATTTTGCCATCAACAGAATTCGCCACGAGATCTTTCCACACTTCGGCAAGCCTATCAAAGGGAGTGCCAAAATGAGGAACGCTAGGGGACACATAGGCAACTCTGCCAAATTCATCCAAGATAGCACTATGGATCGCAGAAGAACCAACATCTATGCCCGCAAAATAACGTTTCATATCTATCTCCTCTTTTTATTCGATGGTATTCAAAAAAGTTATTCAGTCGTTTTCAATTTTATATTTTACATCAAAGGATTGCGAAATGACATATAATCTAAGCATAGAGACACCTTAAGAAAAGGAGGGATAAGAGGTGTCATCAATGGAAAACATCATCTTTAAGCCGGTAATGCTGGGAAAAGTAGGCTTAAAAAATAGAATCATACGGTCCGCTACATGTTTGTCAGGGGCTGATGAAAAGACGGGTAATCCTTCTTCCGCTTTAATAGGAAGGTATAAAGAACTTGCCGCCGGCGGCGTTGGAGTGATTATAACTGGACACGCTTACGTAAACGTAGAAGGCAAAGCCTCTTTTCGTCAGCTTTCCATATGCTCTGACGATGACGTTCTCGAACTTAGCAGGTTAGTAAATGAGGTACACGAAGCAGGATGTCCAATATTATTTCAGTTATCGCACGCAGGTGCTTTCAAAGCAAAAGAAGGTGAACCTGCCTTGGCGCCCTCGGACGTTAAAAACCCAAAAACCGGAACATCTTGTAGGGCGATGACCGTTTCTGAGATTCATTCAACTATCTCTAACTTTGCAAAAGCAGCTGTACGCGCAAAAGACTCAAACGCCGATGGCGCTCAGATACATTTAGCTCACGGCTTTCTTTTGACGCAATTTCTGTCTCCCCTCTTTAATAAAAGAAAAGATGCATACGGCGGAGACGATATCGCAAAAAGGGCACGCATAATCTTTGAGATCTTAGAAGAAATTCGTTACCGCGCTGGAGATGACTTTCCCCTATGGGTCAAGATATCCGTGATGGAAGGAATACAACAAGGCTACACAAGTTTGGAAGGAATAAGGCTGGCTGAAGAGTTAGCCAAGTCAAAAGTTGACGCCATTGAAGTTTCAGGAGGAACCTTTTACGGAAACGAAACCCTCACGCCTTCTCGAACAGGCATAATAGCAGGAAAAAACGAGGGTTATTTTGCCGAAGAGGCCAGGGCAATAAGGGAACGAATAAAGGGGCGTACGCATGTGATCCTCGTGGGAGGTTTGCGCTCTATTGAGGTAATGGCCAATTTTTACGATAAAGGCGTAGCTGACGGCTTTGCATTATCGCGTCCGCTGATCGCAGAGCCCGACCTCATCAATCGCTGGATTGATGGCAATAGAGAGCCCTCTGAGTGCATCTCATGCAACGCTTGTTCAAGGACGGGAAAATCGGGGATAGTTTACTGCCCCGTTATGCGTGATGCAACTGAAGGCATTTGGGCACCACTGCCCGAGTGTTAAATACACCTTTAAAGGGTATACCAGTGACTTTTGGCAAAAATAAAATCCAAGGAAAGGCATACTTTTTTTGCTCTTTCATGATCGTTTTAGTTGTGGCTGCTCTGTTTTTACCGCCCGCCTCGGCTGCGCCCCTAAAAGAATTTAACATGCCACATATTGAAGATCTTTATTGTCTAATCATAAAAGATAGCGATGCTCAACTTTTGGCACTAGAAGGCGGTCAGGTGGACCTATTGGGAGATATAGCTCGCTTTTCCGACATAAAAAGACTCGGTGACAGCGATAAAGTAAACCTTTACCTGGCAGAGGGTTTTCACGCCTTCTATCTTGGTCTTAACTTGAGAAGACCTCCCTGGGATAGAGTGGAGCTCAGGCAATCCATATGGGAGATTGTAAACCGGAAACAGATTGTGCGCGATATCTTTGGAGGTTACGCCTTGCCGCTTTTTTCTTTTTTGCCACCTGCGTCTCCCTATTTATTAGAACTTTCAATCCCAGACTCAAATCTCGAAAGGGCGAAAGAAAGACTTAAAAGAAGTGGCTGGCGCTGGAATGAAAAGGGCATCTTAATTTACCCTGGCCAAACTAAACCTTTGTCCAGGATGAAACTCATGACGCCAATGGCCCAAGTGGCTCCTACCACGGCAGAGATCGCAGAACGAATCTGCGAATCCATGAGAAGCTTAGGAATTCCGATAGAAACGGAACCCATGGATTTTTCCATGATGATAGCACGCTTAGACCAGCGCAAATTTGATGCTTACGTCATAGCCTGGGGGCTCTCTCGCGATCCCGACAACTTATACGCCTTTTATCATTCCTCCATGGACATAATAGGTGGTTACAATATCAGCGGTATAAAAGCACCTGATTTAGACGAGGCGTTAGAGGACCTTAAATACGCAAAAGACGAAAAAGAAGCATACATCGCCGCCGAAAAAGCCCAAAGGTTGCTTTATAAATATGTTCCCCAGGTTCCGATATATTCAAGGTATTACATAACGGCCTTGCAAAAGGAGTGGGAGAATGCCGTGACATCTAAATATATAACTCCCGATAACATATACTCCTTTTTGTCCTTAGAGCACAAAGAAGACAGGAAGTCCTTTTATTGGTGTTTGCCTGAGGAACCCCGCAACTTAAACCCCCTCTCTGCAACCAGCGCCTACGACTGGCAAGTTCTTTCTTTGATATACGAATCATTGCTTGGCACAGATCCTTTCACCTTAAAAGACGTTCCATGGCTTGCAAAAAGCTGGAAAATTGAGACTGTTGGCGATGGCGGGAAAGAAAGGACGCGTTTGTCTTTTATTATTAGAGAGGACATCCAATGGCAAGACGGCAAACCCTTTACTGCAGATGATGTAAAGGCTACGATAGAATTTATCCGAGAGCATTCCATTCCTAGGTACTTTGATAGCGTTAAAGACGTAGATGACATCACAGTGACGGGAAACGTCGTCGCCATAACCTTCTTGGAGAGAAGCTTTTGGTACCTGCACCAAATTGGGGGGCTTCCCATGCTTCCTGCTCACGTGTTATCAGGCATAAATGACTGGAGAACGTTGCCAGAGGAACAGATCATCGGCACAGGACCGTTCGCATTTTCGAGCTACAAGCCGGGAGAATACGTCAAGCTCCACAAAAACGAACTTTATTGGAGGAGAGTTCTTCCTTGAAAAAGTTTAAGCTATGGATTTCTCAAATGCATGAAAACTATTGGATTCGTAGAATTTTTACGGGTCTTTTAGTGATAGTATTGGTCTTATCGCTCAACTTTTTTCTTTTTAGACTGATGCCCGGCGATCCAACGAGCACCTTGCTTGACCCTCGCTTTTCGCCCGAAGCAAAGCAAGAGCTTTTGAGGTCCTACGGTTTGGACAAGCCAATGGTCCAACAATTTTTTATCTACGTCAAGCAAATGCTTACCTTTAGATTTGGGATTTCCTTCCTCTCACAAAAGCCGGTATGGCAAGAGCTGGCCGAAAGGCTTCCCAATACATTGGCCCTGCTTTTGCCCTCGCTTTGTCTATCTGCCATTTTAGGATCCTTTCTTGGCGTGATGGCCGCAAAGGGAAGGGGCAAATTCACTGAAAGGGTCGTGCTGATGTCAGGAGCGATCTCTTTTTCCTTCCCCTCCTTTTTCGTGCAACTTGTACTTCTTTTATTGTTGGCACATACCTTTCCCCTCTTTCCGCTCAGGGGAAGCACCTCCATACCGCCGCCAGTAGGTTTCTTGAGCTCTTTGACTGACAGGATATGGCACATGGCTTTACCCGTCGCTTCTTTGGTGTTGCTTGGCTTTGGATCATGGGCACTTTACGTAAGAAACTTGATGGTAAAAACGCTGGGTGAGGACTTCATCTTGCTCGCCCAAGCTAAAGGTTTAAAGAAACGTCAAATCCTTTGGAGACACGCCTTTAGGACAGCGCTTCCACCTATCATAACGATCTTTTTTCTTTCCCTGCCAGGGGTCATATCCGGGGCAGTAATAACGGAGACCGTCTTTTCGCTTCACGGAGTGGGAAAGTTTCTGCTCGAGGCTGTTTCGGGACACGACTACCCCGCGGCCGGAGCGGCCTTTTATCTGCTTGCGCTCATAACCGTGATATGCAACCTTCTTGCGGATGTAGTTTATACCCTCGTAGACCCGAGGATAAGCTTTAGAAAGGTAAGGCGATGACCTTGCGACGTTATGGCACCTTATTTTTATTCTTTTTAATTTTATTGAGCTTTTTGGCCCCTCTTTTCATGGGACCCGCAAACGAAGCGGTGGCTCCTCCCTTTTCCAAACCTCTCTGGCTCGACCTGGGCTCTGCCAGACCGTTATCGTTTAACGTAAAGGAAGAGACTCTTTCATTTCGATGGAACGATAAACCTCCTACGACCTTTTCAATTGAGGGTACCGTCTCCTTCGAAAGCCCCCCAAAAGAAGCCTTTCTTTTGCTTATCACCCCGGACCGGATTTATAAACTTGCAGACTTTTCAGGCGGTCAATACTTCAATGTTGATATCGACTCAAGGGACGTGCCCTTAAAATTTTACTTGGGTTTGGATCCCTTCGTTGATCTTCCAAGTTTAGTCTTTTCGGAAAGAGGCGAATACAAATTAACAGTAAAATCCGACTCGGAGGCGAGAATAAATTTGAAAGTGGCCATTCACGTAGGTAGATGGGGATTATTTGGAACGGATCAGAGAGGAAGAGATGTGTTTCGACTCTTCGTGGCGGGTATCAAAATTTCTTTGCTGGTGGGAATTTCTGCAACGATTATAGCTTCTACACTTGGAATGGGTTTAGGCCTTCTGGCAGGCTATATTGGCGGCCTCATAGATTCTTCGATAATGAGGGTCATTGACGTCCTGCTTGCCATACCGACCCTGCCCATTTTGATGGTCATATCGGGCGTTTGGGGAAGAGGCTTATGGCAAATAGTGCTTGTGTTGTCCATCTTTTCCTGGATGGGAACGGCCCGAGTGGTGCGTTCCATGACGTTGTCCTTGAGGGAAGCTCCCTACGTTGAAAATTTGCGCGCCCTGGGAGCTTCAACGAGGTACATTTTAACGCGGCATTTGATACCTGAGGCGTTACCCCTGCTGCTTGCTCAAATGGCACTGGGCGTACCTGGAGCGATCTTGGCTGAGGCGGGATTATCATTTCTTGGATTATCCGATCCTTTAATGCCCTCGTGGGGAAGGATGTTGCACGAAGCCCATGTATTTGGGGCTTTCACCAGCGGTGCATGGTGGCTGATATTTCCGCCGGGGTTTGGAATAGTAGTGATATGCTTGATATTCATGGGCATAGGTAGAAAGCTGGAAGAGCAAGCAGATCCGCGACTGAAGGAGAGCTTGAAAAGATGATGGAAGTTCGCTCTTTAAGCGTCGCATATCCAAACGGAGTCAAAGCTGTCGAGGAAGCCACTTTGACCCTTTCGCCCGGAAAGATTTTAGCCTTGGTCGGCGAATCGGGAAGCGGCAAAAGCACCCTTCTTTACGCCTGTCTCGGCCTTTTGCCAAGAGGATCAAAGATATCGGGCAAGGTCTTTTTCGATCATCTGGATTTTTTGAGCCTTCCCGAAGAAGAGCAAAGGCAGATCAGATGGAAGAAGGCATCGTTGGTACTTCAAGGCACGATGAACGCCTTTACTCCCGTCTTGACAATGAAAAGACAATTCGTCGAGGCGATGGAGGAACACTTAAACCTAAAACCCGCAGACGCGATAAACAGGGCAGGCGAGCTTTTAAAGGAAGTGGGTTTAGATCCTAAATTTCTTTTCCGGTACCCTCACGAGATATCGGGCGGGCAAAAACAGCGATGCGCAATAGCCATGGCTCTGTGCTGCAACCCGGACTACCTGCTGGCAGACGAACCCACCACTGCTTTGGATGTCATCACACAGGCCGAGATAATCAATCTTTTAAAGAGGATCGTGAGACAACGCAACATGGGCATGCTCATCGTCACCCATGATTTGGCTTTGGCCACCTCTATAGCCGATAAAATATCCGTCATGCATCAAAGTCGCATAGTAGAGATCGCAAGTAGCGAGGAGATTGTAAACCGTCCAAAACATCCGCATACCATTGATTTGATAAGATCCCTATCCATGATGGAGGAAGAACATTGATAGAAGAAATAGCTTGCTCAGAAAAGGTAACGCTGGTTTTTGACAAAAAAACTGAAGCGGCCCTGACAAACGTGTCCTTTTCCGTGAAAGTTGGCGAAAGTTTTGCCTTGGTTGGGGAATCCGGGAGCGGCAAGACCTCTTTGCTGAGACTCCTTCTTGGCCTCATAGAACCGACTAAAGGAAGGGTGCGCCTTTTTGGTAAATCTTTGGACGAAATAGGCCACGAAGAGCTTCGTAAAATCAGACGTAATTGCGGCTATATCTCACAAGATCCCTTCGGGGGCTTACCTCCAACCCTTACGGCCCTTCAAGCTGTCCTCGAGCCACTTGTTGTAACGCACTCAAGTTTGAAAAAAGATGAAATTAACAAGGCAAAGGCGCTTCTATCGGACCTTGGCATAGAAGAAAGTCTGTGGAACAGAAAGTTGATCCAAGGATTTTCAGGGGGACAGCGCCAGAGAATAATGCTGGCTCGAGCGCTCATCACGGATCCGAAGTTGCTTTTTGCCGACGAACCTACGTCCATGCAGGACGTATCAACACGATGGGACCTCGTAAATCAATTAAAAAATTATCACCAAAGAGGTATGTCTCTTGTCTTTGTCACCCACGATTTGCTGCTTGCAAAGACCATCACACAAAAGGGCATAGTCCTTTATAGAGGCCTGGTATGCGAAGAAGGACCCACCGCACTATTGCTCACAGATCCCTTACATCCATATACAAAGGCGCTTTCAGCCGCCCTGCCAAGGCTCGGCAGGCCGATCAAAATCAAGGCCAAAAGGAAACCGCTTCCATCAAGCTGGGAAGGCTGTGTTTATTTCAGCTTGTGCCCCTATGTTTTCGACAAATGTAAGCTCCCACCTCCTTTAAAGGAGGTGAAGGACGGCAGAAAAGTGGCCTGCTTTTTGCACTAGAGATATATTTTCAATCATCTGTATTTTCCCAAGAACATCACAAAGGTCATAAAAGAAAGAAGTATGGCTATCAACACGAAAAGAATTACGTAAGCTAACGATATGTCGTAAAGCCACCCAATAATGAAGCTTCCGCAAAATAGCGAAATTCCGTAACCGGCGTTAAATATGCCATATGCCGTACCTCGACGTGCCGGAGGAACAATATCCGCAATGGCCGCACGCATTATAGTTTCATGAACGGCCATAACCAACCCCCATAAGCCAACTCCTATGGCAAGAGAAATCGGATCTCTGGCAAGTGCAAATAAGGGTATAGGAAGCGTAAACACGGGAACGAAAAGCAGGCTTCTCAAACCTATGCTGTCGTATAGCCTCCCAACGATTAGCGCAAACAAAGCGTCAATGCCCATGGCAATAGCATAATATATTGGTATATTTACGTCTGCAACGAAGGCGCCAGTCTTCATGTGATACGCCATTATCTGAAAAGGAATGAGCCCAACTCCTGCAAAGCAGACAAATAACATATATCGCCAAAAAACCATCGGCAATTTGCCCTCTTTTGCATCTTCACCTACTTTTTCTTCCATCTCGAACTTTTGTGGAGCCGGCGTCGTCCTTTTCACTAACGTCAACACAACTAAAAGCAAAACAGCGGGTATTAAAAGAAGGGAAAACCCCCCTCTAAAACCCAATCCGAAGTATAAGGCAAGTGACATTATAAGCGGGCCAATTATGGCACCTATTTGATCCATGGCCTCGTGTATTCCAAAACCCCAACCTCTTCCGACGCGCTTGGTAGCATAAGAAAGCAAGGCATCCCTGGCAGGACTTCTTATGGCCTTTCCCAATCGCTCGCATAATATGAATAGGGTGGCTATCTGCCATGTAGGGGCAAGGGCAAGTAGGGGAACACATAAAATTAGGCCATAACCTAAAAATACCAACGGCCAGTGAGCTTTTGTGCGATCAGCCAAGTGGCCGGAAAATATGCGCACCGCATAACCTAGAAGCTCTCCAAATCCTGCGACAAATCCGACTATTCCGGCACTCGCTCCAAGAGTGGCCATAAAGGCTCCCGTAGAACTTCTAGCGCCTTCGTAAGCCATATCTCCAAAAAGGCTTACCAATCCCATCATAAGTATAAAATGCATTGAAGCCCTTTCGATGCTCTTGCTTTCCGAGGTCTGCTTCATTTTCTACTCCTCCCCGACAATTTAAGATTTGACAAGCTTCTCTTCTTTTGCTTCTTCTAATGTTGATCCAATATTTCAAGCATCCCTCACCAATTTCAATGCTATTTTACTCTGTTAGATTCAAATGTCACTCGCCATGAGATCTTGACAAGCAAGTTGAATTAATTTTAAATTGTATATGATGCCTAGATTATAATCCATCGAGGAGGGATTGCAAAATGGCCGTAAAAAACGCTATGACTGCAGATTTCTTGCGTTCAGCTTATGGTGGAGAGTGCATGGCCCACATGAGATATTTAACCTGGGGCGAAGTAGCCGAAAAAGAAGGTTTTCCCAACATCGCTCGTCTTTTTAAGGCGATCGCCTACGCCGAGCAAGTCCATGCCGGAAATCATTTTAACGTCCTAAACGGCGACATAGGAGACCATCCTGTAACAGCTGGCGGAGTGTTCGGTTTAAAAAACACTACCGAAAACCTCAAGGGCGGCATCATAGGAGAAGAATTTGAGGTAGATCAAATGTATCCTGCATATTTAGAAGTAGCCAAGATGCAAAAAGAAGAGGAAGCGGTTAGATCCTTTACCTTCGCCCTGGAAGCCGAAAAGATACATGCCGAGCTTTTCAAGAAAGCAAAGGAGGCCGCAGAACAAGGCAAAGACTTCGAAGTAAATAAAATTTATATCTGCCCCATTTGTGGACACACTGTAACTGATGAACTTCCAAACCAATGCCCCGTTTGTGGAGCCAAAAAAGGGATATATAAGGAATTTTAAGCCACTTACAAGCGAATTGTGCAACAAGAAACGTTCGGCTATTATAATTGTAGCCGAGCGTTTCTTGTTATACGTTATACATATTCGTGACAAATTCTTTAGTTATGATAGAGTCGTTTTGACGGCAATACGTTAAAAATTCTTAAAATGTAAAAGCCGAATGGAGCCTTGTGAATCAATGGACTTAAAAACAAAATACAAAGCCTTCGCAAAAGCAGCATTGGCTACGATGTTTTGGGGTGCCTCTTTCGTAGCTATGAAAATAGCCGTAGAAGAAGCTTCTCCATCGATGATAGTATGGGTACGTTCTTTAGCAGGCATTGGGGTATTGCTGGTATCGCTACTTGTCAAAAAGAATATTAACCTATCCCTGCCATCGAAGGACCTGATTTATCTTGCGATACTTGGATTTATGGGAGTAACCTTTCATAACCTAATTCAAGCAGAAGCTTTGAAGACGGCTCAAGCAGCTACGTCCGCCTGGATTGTATCGACCACCCCCGTGATCATTGCCCTGTTAGGCTGGATGTTCTTAAAAGAAAAGATCGCCAAAACAGGATTGATAGGCCTTTTTTCGGCTGCATTAGGCGTGTTGATGGTACTTGGGGAAGGCAGCTCCCTTATGCCTGAGAGCATAAGGGTAGGTGACATATTGATCTCTTTAAGCGCAGTCAACTGGGCAGCCTTCACGGTATTTTCCAGAAAGTTCCTCGGGGGAAAAGATCAGATCGTCTCCCTTTTTTATGTCATGTCCTTTGGTTGGCTTTTTTCAAACATCCCCGCCTACATTTCCGGCATGTCTTTTTCGCTTTCTTGGCAGGCTTGGGCAAGCTTACTTTTTTTAGGCGTGTTATGCTCAGGGGTTGCCTATATATTTTGGTACGATGCTCTCTATGTCCTCCCAGCATCTCAAGTTGGCGTCTTCATGTACCTTAACCCGTTGACGGCCACAGCTACGGCCGTTGTGCTTTTGGGAGAGACCTTGTCACCCAGGGACATCGCTGGCGCATCTTTAGTCGCCTTGGGACTTTGGTTAGTAAATAAGAAAAGTAAACATGACTTATCTTCGTGACTGGATTGTTACAGCGATCAAAAACTTAATCTATAGGCTTAAATTTTTAATCGCTGTAAGTTATTTAATTTACTGTCGGTCAGAAGATATTTCCCCTGCCATCATAAGTGCTTGCTTTGCTACGACGGGGCCTATTAATTCATAAATAACTGTGGAACCAAGAATTATATTCCTAAGCACTATCCCTATGCCCGGAAGGGCCTTTTCAGCTACCAGGGAAAGCCCTATCGCTACTCCGGCTTGAGGGGCTAGGGCCAAGCCTAAATATTTTTGAACAACGGCAGGAGCATTTGTCCACTTTGCTCCCAAGTAAGCTCCTAAAACCTTTCCTATCATTCGGAAAATCACATACCCTATTGCAAGCAGTCCAACTTGACGTAGAACCGAAATCTGTAAATCCGCACCTGAAATAGCAAAAAAACTTACAAATATTGGCGGTGTGAAGCGATCAATAACGGATAAAACTCGATCACTGCGATACACCAGATTTGTAACCGCGGCACCAAGAGCCAGACATGCAAGAAGGGACGATACGTTAAAGTAGGACGCCACTCCAACTGTTAAAAAGATACAAGCAATAGCAAAAGACAGAAGTGTATCATGACCTCTCAGATATCTTGAGATCACCGAGAGAAACAAGCCCACACAAAGCCCTAAGCCAAGGGCTATGAAAATTTCAAGTATGAGCCTCCCGGTTAACATAATCATCGCTATGACTCCCGTGCTCGCCATGGGTAAGGACTGGGAAATACCAACAGCTATGCCAAAAACCATGATAGCCACGGCGTCATCCAGCGCGACCACGGGGAAAAGCGTATCTACAAGAGGACCTTTGGCATTATATTGTCTTATTACCATAATTGTTGCGGCGGGAGCCGTTGCAGCTGCAATTGAGCCGATCATGAAGCTAAAGGGTAGCGGCTGCTTGAAGATCAAAGCCATCGCGGCTATAACGACCAAAACGGCGCCCAGCGATTCTGCAAGCGTGATCACAAGGATTGAAGAGCCCATTCTTCGCAAATGTTTAATACTTAGCTCTCCGCCTATGCTGTAGGCGATAAATCCAAGAGCCGCCTCTGAAATAATGTTAAACGAAGAAACAACTTCTCGCGGAATGATGCCTAAAAATGAGGGGCCAATGAGCATTCCTGCTAAAATATATCCCGTCACGTTGGGCAATTTGAACACATTTACAATCCTTGCGAGAAAAAGTCCGGCAAGAAGAATTAAAGAAAGATAATATAAGGGATGCACTGTCTTATCTACTCCTTCATTTACTTTTACTTTAGTATTAATTAAAGGCCAACATCAGATTGGCAATAACTTAAAGAACCGCCCTCCACATACTCCACCGGCAAAACGAAAATAATCCCTACATTTGGCTTAGTTAAATCGCCTAAAACCCTTTTCACAGCTTGTATTGCTGGCTTTACGAGATCATCGTCAAGCACAACAAAAATAGTCTTATTAAACGGATATTTATCGTCAATAAGCATTTTAAGCGAACCGAAAATAGGAACTTTATCCACGTTTTTATCATACAAAATGCGGGCCATTCCTTGAGTATCTATAACAGTAGCCCCTCCTACGCCAATTTCAAGGAACTCCTTAAACACCTCTTCTACCTTACCTCTTTCATTCGTGACTATTACTAGCAATTTCATGGGCATTCTTCCCTTGTTATTTTTTTATATTTATTTTAAAGGCAATTCTTGCCACAAACTTCATGAAAAAGCTTTAGTGCTGCATTGACTATATCGGATATTTCTCTTTTGGCCTCATTCGTCGCAGGCAATATCGGCAACCTTGGCGATCCTCCATGAAATCCGACCATTTCCATCGCTGCTTTCATTCCACCAATGCCATAACGCGTTGTAACAGCAGCGTTAAGTTCGAGAAGCCCGAGCTGCAATTTTTTTGCCCTGTCTAATTCGCCGTTTTTGCAAAGATCGTAAATGGCTACGCAATAGTTCGGAACAACGTTAGCTACGGCCAAAGTCCCTCCTACGCCTCCAAGCATCAACGTGGGCAAAAGAAAACTGCCGGAACCGGCAAAGACGGCAAAGTCTTTTGGACACTTTGCTATTATGCTGGCTATTTGGGTGATATTCCCTGAGCTATCTTTTATGCCTACTATGTTGGGATGCCTTGATAACTTGGCCACCAAATTTGCGCTCATGTTAACTCCGGTGTTTCTCGGCATGTTATAAAGCATCACGGGAACAGTAGATTCATCTGCAACGAACGTGAAATATCGCTCTAATGCCTCGTCCGTCATGTCGCTTTTATAATAACTTGGCGTAACCACCAAGGCAGCGTCAGCTCCAAGTTTTGCGCACTCATTGGTTAGCTCTACTGTCTCGCGCAGAGACTCACACCCCGTGCCCGCTATGAGAATTTTGTCCTTCGCAATGACCTCTCTGGCAGCTTTAACCAGGGCCACCTTTTCATGGTAACTCAATAAGGCAAACTCGCCATTGCTTCCAAGAACTACTAACCCTGAAAGCTTGGTTTCACTGAACTTCTTTACGTTTTCGCTAAACCGCTTTAAATCTAAGCCACCAGACTCATCAAAAATCGTAGCTATAGGAGCAAATATACCATGAGGCTTTTTCAATGAATATCACCTTCCACTTTTGATATTTTTCGATCCTAAATAACGCTTAGTCCAAGGACAAGCGGCTATGCATATGCCACATATGGTAGCACCGATTTCCGGCCGCTGGGCATTTTTGCTAGTTTCACTGTAGCAAAGCTCAACATTAAAAAAATCCTCCCTCTTGAAAGATACGTCCCATTCCTTACCTGAAGGCGCACCTGCCGGACAGGAAGTGACGCAAGAATTGCAGCTTTGGCACTTTGATCTTTCGATGGGATCTCCGATTGGAAGTTCCATATCAGTTAACACTGATGCCAGGCGCACAGCCGATCCATATCGTTCTGTCACCAAAAGAGCACATTTGCCTATCCACCCAAGGCCTGCCCTAGTGGCAGTCGTTTTATGCGGTAAAGGAGTGGAAAGCTCAGCAGCGCTTACTTTAGCGGTAGGGGGGATACATTTTGCCTTCCATCCCTGCGAGGCGATCATCTCCGATGCCAAATTCCCTAACGCTCCAAGAATGTCATTCGCTCTGTGATAAAGTGCTGCGTATTCGCTCGTGGGCCCCTCGCCGATTTGTGACACTATCGTTGGGTCTAAGGCGTAAGCTATCGATATCCCAAATGGCATATCTGCTTCAGGGGAAACCCCCGTTAAATCTGCAAACCCAACCAACGACGCCCCTGCTTGATGTAGTTTATCTTTTAGATTCATGGCGAAATTCAATGCATGCCCATCTCCTTTCTTAGCTTGTACGCAAAAGCTTTTCCTTGATTCTTTCTCCCGTCACGCTAAAAAAGGCACGCTCGGCTATGTTGGTCGCGTGGTCTCCCGCCCGTTCTAAGTACCTTGAAACAGATAACAAATCCGTTGCCTTCTTCACGGAGTAGGGGTCATCCATTTTCGTCGAAGCCATTATTTGGATAGTCTCCGCAAAATTCACCCTGTTTAAAGCATCCACCTCGTCATCACGTCTATAGACTTCCATCAATTTGTCTATGTCTCTTGCCTCAAAAGCTTCAATGGCTTCTCTTACCATCTCTATTACAATATCTGCCATCTTAGGTATATCTATCAAGGGCTTAATTAAGCCCTCTCTATTTAGCTCAAGGGCTCTTTCTGCTATGTTTACAGCTTGGTCTCCTATGCGCTCCAATTCGGTTATTATTTTTATTATAGTGAAAACGAAGCGCAGGTCCTCGCGCACGGGCTGGCGCATTGCCAATAAGCGCAAGCATTCCTGCTCGACTTCGACCTCGATAATGTCTACATCGTCATCTTTTCTGATGACCTCAAGGGCTAGATCATCGCTTTTTTTCATTATGGCTCCTAACGCATCGTCTATTGCTCGCTCAACTAAATCAGCCATCGCGTACAGCTGTTTAAAAAGCCAGCTCTTATCGCGCTCAAAAAGTCCTCCGACCTTTTTTTCCTTAGTGTTTCGTTTTCTAAAGATCAAATTCCTTCTCCCCTTGTAAATCAACAAATGATCTTTCATCATATTCGGTTTCGTAACGCCTGGCAGCGCGTGCAAATTCCAGCGATTCCCTTAAAAAAGCATCGAGCAACGTCAATAAATCGATCAAATCCATGCCATCTTCGATCGTACAATGAGACAACATTAATTCGTTCTTTGCCTCTCCCAATTTCACTGAAAGCTTACTATATGATCGAAATGCTTTGTTTGCAAAATATGGGTCATCAAGGGCATATGCGCCTAAGCTGCTCGTGAAAACGTCGAAAAAACACCTCTTTACATCCTCCCACTTGAAAGAAAGAAGAGGGTTTCTCATATCTATATTCCCTGTCATCAAAGGGAAAAGCCTTTCAGTTGCGAGGGTAACCATATTTTTAAGAGCGTTTAGCGAATAGGAGGTGATGACGAACTCCCTTGTAAGCGATTGATCTTCATTTGAAACCCATGTAATGGCCGAACGGTAAAAGATACAGGAGTTCACTAGATCGGGTAAGCTCGCTTTTAGTAAATAAAGATGGTCTTCGTCAATGTTACCATAAAATAAACCGTATAAAAATTCCTCCAAAAAATTGGATGTTCGTACTATCTCCTTCGAAAGAAGCGAGACAGCTAACGCTGTGACGTCTACAAAGTCCCAATCCAAATATAAAGGTTCTATAGCTTCTTTCTCACTCAAACTGGCTAGCCCTTCTCCCATTTTCGAAAGAACCGAAGTAAAAGGCAACGATACAATCACATTTACCAAGACGAGCAGCATCTGCAATAACGCTATATGGGCACCCATTGATATGGGTAAGTTTTCTCCGACTTTCAGATAGAGCAAGCCCAAAGGAATCATCGGAACAATTCCAAAGGCTCTGTACAAAAATGCGCTCCATGCAAGTCCTTGAGATTTTCGCTTTTTCCCCAAAGCCGCCAAAAGGGCGGAGCTAGAGGATCCAACATAAGCCCCTAAAACCAGCGGCAATATGGCGCTAAAGGGCAAAAGACCCGAACTTGCCATTCCTATTGCGATAGCTAAAGTGGCCGTGCTGCTTTGAACAACCGAAGTAAGCAAATACGTCGTCACCGCCAAAAGAATGGCCGATTGAGTCAGGAAAGAAAGAAGATTTTGTATATGACTTGAATAAACTAGCGGGTAAGATCCCAGCTTGATCAAAGACATTCCAAAAAACACGATTGCGATGCCTTCAGCTATCTTAAAATACTCTTTTAAGCGCCTTTTCGTAAAACGCCCCAAAAAGACTATAACCGCGAATATCAGCGGGCTAAAAAGGATTAAGTCGAGGCTCAAAAAATACACAATCAAGCCAGTACCCACGCTTGCGCCCATTATAACTAAAAGGGCACGCTCCGAGGCTAGCAATCCAACTTCGACCAATCCTACGGCAAAAGACGACGCCGCGGCGCTGCTTTGCATCATAACCGAAAGTAGCGTGCCAAAAAGAAAAGATGAGCCTCTTTTGGCCCCAACGTGAGACAGAAAAGCCTTGCCGCTTTTCCCAAGGTATTTTCTAATGTTGTCAGGGCATTCGTTTGAACCATATAAAAACAGACCTACTCCCCCTATTAGGAGTAATAAGCCATAAAGTGGTGCCAAATCCATCACCAGCCTCAAAAAGTGAATCAAATTGCATTAATCGCCATAATCCCGGTAACTAAAACTCCTTCCAAGATTTAAAGCCTTTGCCTACTACCTCAGATGCCTCGGCTACCACCATAAATGCTCTTTTATCTGTCGATGCCAAAAAACGCTTCAAGTCCATCGTTTGCCTTGGGGTTAAAAGACACATGACGACCTTCTGACTTTTTCCGGTAAATCCACCTTCCCCATGAAGCAAGGTCACTCCTCGCCCTAACTCCTTTATGATAAAGTCCTTAACTTGTTCGTATTTTTGAGATATTACGAAAACTTGCCTTCTTCTATCAAATGACCGCAAGACCCCGTCAACAACTATGCCGCTTATGTATATCGCCACTAATCCGTAAATTGTACGTTCGATGCCGATCACTGGAGCCGAGATCAAAAGTACGACCAGATTCATATAAAAGCCATACTTGCCCACCTCAATGCCATATCTATTCCTCAGGGCTACAACTACGATATCCGTCCCACCAAGCGATGCTCCGGATCTAAAGACCAGCCCGCCACCGATGCCCTTTATAACGCCGGCAAAAACGGCAATCAAGAATAGGTCATCCAGGGAAGGGACGGGCACAAATTCTAAAACCTTTAAGAGCAGGGAAAATAATCCAACGCCGTAAATGGTAAGTACCACAAATCGTGGAGAAAGCTCCTTCCATCCCCAAATCAGCAAAGCCGCGTTTCCAATCGCAAACAACCACGACGGAGAAATATGAAATACATAAGACGAAAGCACAGCCAAACCCGTCAATCCGGCGTCGGGAAATTTGTAAGGCATAATGAGAGTAACTGTAGCGATGACGGATATGGTAGTGCCGAAGCTTATTATCAGGAAGCTGTCTTTCTCTTGTTTTAAAATGATACGTAAGCGTAACAACATTTTTCGAAGTTTATTCATGCTCACTTAAAACCATCCTCCCCGTGCCCTAAAGCTAATTTGCAACTTTTCCATTTAACAATCATGCAATGTAAAACTCAGTTTTTACGATACTTGCGAATTGCAATTTCTGCACAAGATCAGAAAAAACGAGGTATTATAATATCACAAGGCAAGGTAAAAATTGATATTTACTAGAGATGTTCCGTGATTTTAAATATACCACATAGCATAAAATTTATTGAGGTGATCCTTTTTTGAGTATTATGATTCACACGTACAGATTTGCAACTGAGCTGGAAGAACCTCTAAAAGAAATTCACCATGAGCACAAAGACCTCATCTTCATAGTGCCCTCTAAGGAAGATAAAAATCTCTTGCTTGAAATATTATCCATAGAAGGCCTTGCGCACGACTTTCCCGCCATATGGCGGTGGGGCGATTTGTACGGAGGACTCGCAGACATCCTCCGAAGGTTGGGCATTCGTCCTCCTATAAAACGACAGTTAGACCCTCCCGATCACTGGCTAGTCGTAAGACACCTCGTTCAAAACACCTTGAAAACTTCAAAGGACTTAACGGACGCGATTCCCGCAATAAGGCAACCAGGATTCATAGAAACAATAGGAAAACAACTTCATGAACTCATAGGCGAAGATGTCCCTCAGGAAGACCTTGCCATGGCATTAAGCTGTAAAAATCACAAACGCATTTGCACTTGTGACGACAAATGTCCAAACTCAATAAATCCAACCGGGTTTCTCTGCAACATCTACGGGAAATACTTTAGCTACCTCGATGAAAACGACCTCGCTGACAGTGCCCAAATCCCTTTGTTGTCTAAAAATTTGCTGCTTGAATTCGAACAACTCAGGCGTCATCTAAAAAATTACGCCTTCGTATTGGTGGGATTTATGAGTTTCATGAAGTCTCAACATGAGTTGCTACGAGTTTTAGATGAAATTGGGGTAGCCATAGATATATACAAACCTGATCCCGCGATGGGCCAAAGTTTTTATGACGTTGAACAACAATTCGCGGAAAGTGCAACGATATGCAAAATATCAAAGCAGGATAAGTCGGCAAATTTACATTTAATTGCTTGCGGTGATTCTAGGCAAGAGCTTGAAACGCTCGCTCGCAATATATGGTTTGCGGTAGAAAAAGGTTGCTTTTCCTTCAGCGATATGGCCATAGAAATACCGGCCTCCTACCGAAAGATTACTGAGGAGGTGTTGGATGTCTACCGCATCCCCTGGACCTTTAATTCAGGTACGCTTTTGAGTGAAACCCTCTGTTGGGATTTGCTAATGCGCTTAAAAAAGTTAAAGGATGAAAATTGGCCCTTTTCTTTCGTGTTTCGATTCTTTTTCAGCCCATTCCTTGGATTTAATTTATCCGATGAGCTCTTAGAGCTGCTAAATGAAGAAATGCCTTCAGGAATTAAAGAATGGCGGGATTTTTTAAGACGAAATGACATGAAAGATTTACTTAATATCATTGAGGCATGCGATTCCTTTTTCAATGATATTAAAGAGGGTATTAATGCGGAAAAGTTGTTTGAGAAACTTTTCGAACTGCTAAGCGATATCATAAAAGTCCAAGAAAAGGTACAAGACCTCATAACAGATCCCAAATATGACGAGACTTTGTTTGAAACAGCCAAATTTCTGGAAGCCATCGAAAGAAAGGCCTTATTTTTAAAGGAATCGCTTCCTAGTCTCGGTTCGGCCCAAAGAGATTTGCTTTCGGAATCTGAAGCCTGGGAATTCTTGTATCGCTTCGCGGAAGAAACGAGGCTACTTCCCCCCAAAAAGCAATTAAATTCCATCACCCTATATATAGACAACTCTCCTGTGCTTGCGACTCACAGTCTGTACACAATTGTAAACGCTACTACTGAAAAGTGGCCGGGAAAGATAATTGAACCGCCCCTCTTAAACGATGAAGCAAGGATGATGATACATGAAAACACAGGCCTTGCTGGCGTACACCTTCCCCTGAGGCACGAAAGAAGACAGCAACTTGAAGCTCTGTTTCGAAGGCACCTATGCACTGGAATGGATGCTACATGGATAACATACTCTACTATCGATGCACAGGGTAAGCCTAGGAAACTTTCTTCATTTTTGGAAGGCGCATTAAAAGATGGCTTATGCGAGGTGACAGGCAAAACAGAAAGACCCTTGAGCAAACTGATGCCAAAGGGAGAAAGATATCTGAGAGAATCTGAAGTACCACAGGATAAACTTTCCAGGCGGAGAAGAAAACCTGTAGTTAAAGTAAAACCCAAGTTTAAGGGATATTTAAGCGACATAGACGCGTGGGCTCAATGCCCTGCCCTTTATGCATACAAAAGCATCCTCAATCTATACCAACCAAAGGAGGCAGGTTTTGACCCGCAGCGTTGTGGCATATTGTTTCATCAGCTATGGCAAAAAGCATGGAGCAAGCGTTTGACATACAAAGACTCTAGCCTTGAAGCTTGCATAGAAGAAGTTTGGGAGCAAACGGTAAAATCGGTCTACCCCTCGCTTTTAAGTAATAAAAAGTTATTCCGCCATAATGAGCGGTTATACGCACAAGCCAAAAGACTGGCTTTAATCCAAGAAGGCATAAAATCAAATCTTGGCAATTTCTCCATCTCTCAGTATTGGGAAGTGGAGTTACCTACAATGCACGTCGACGCTGTGTCTTTTGTTGGAAGAGCCGACCGCATCGATTGCCTGAACGAAAAGGGGCAAATCCTCTGGGACTACAAGACTGGTGGTTCGCATAACTACGAAAGCTCCCTTCAGCTTGCCGCTTATGCTTCAGCTTTTATGAAAAACGACATAGAAATAATAGGCGCCCTTTACCTTTGCCACGGAAACAGCATGTGCATCGGTCACGTCTCCAAGGAATATAAGGACTTCATAAAAGCTTTGGTACCTGAGGATTTTCCGGAAAATTTCAAGATAAAGCGTGAAAAGCTGGAGGATATCGCAAAGCGAGCAGAAGAAGCGCTCACAAAATGGGCAGAGGATTTAATGTCGGGATCCTTTGAGCCACATTACGATCCAAAGACATGTCAGGAATGTCAATACAAAACCTTTTGCAGAAAAAGCGAAATCGGAGGAGAGGAAAGACAGGATAATGAATGACGAGACTACATTAGCCGAACTTTTCTTGGGTGTGGCTACGTCTAAGCAACGCGAGGCGGTGATATCGGAAGACGACTTAGTCGTAGTAAGCGCTGGCGCCGGAAGCGGCAAGACGCGCACGCTCTCGTGGAGATTTGCTTGGCTCGTCGCAACAGGAAGTGCAAGGCATGACGAAATACTTACCATCACTTACACCGAAAAAGCGGCTCAAGAGATGGAAGATAAAATTTTATCGACTTTAAATGATTGGCTTAAGGCCTTGGAAACGTCGGACATTGCGCCTAAAGAAAAGAAGGCTGTTGCAGAGAGACTGACTCTGGCTTGCAATCGCTTCGATGAAGCGCAAATTTCAACCATACACAGCTTTGCCATGAACCTGCTAAAATCCTACGGTCAATTCCTGGAGATAAATCCAAATTTTAATATCGTTACTCCGCAACAGGAGGATATATTCTATGAATCTGCCGTCAACGCCCTGGATTTGCTCGACGAAAATTGGTTCTCTCAAAATGCGCCTTTACCGTGGCACCAAAAAATCATGGACTTAATTTCAGATGAAGCATTTAGAGACGTTCTTGACTTTTATGGCCCTAGGGTTTTGATCGATCTTGGAAGAGAAGCCTGCAGCATCTTCGGAAGCAGGAGCCTAAACCCCGATGAACTTTTTAGAATATCTACCACTCTTGAAAAGATCGACGAAAAGGCAATAGAACTCATTTTTAACTCTAAAGCCGATCGTAAAGGCTTATATAGTAACCTTTATAATTTTTGGATCGAGGAAGTAAATGTAGATGCAGGAAATAAAGATAATCTATCCCAAAGAGTGCGAGATTTTCAAAACCGTTGGGAAAAAACTTATCCTGACTCCCCTCCTGAATGGGCTCGCTTTTTGGTGGACCTAAATGACGAAGTGCTTTCAAATATTCCAGGCAGAGGAACATTCAAAGAAGAATTGGAAGCCTTATTGTTCCATCGTTTAGGTCACGAAGGGCTCAAAATTCACCGTGAAAGTTTATCACAAGACGTGGCTCTGGCAAGATGGATAAAAGACACAACTCAAGATAGGCCGCTTCGTGAGATGCTGCTTAAATTTGCGAGTATCATTTGGGCTATTTGGGAGGAGCACAAAAAAAGATTAGGCATCCTCTCATTCGATGACCTGCTAATTAAGGCAAAAGACATGGTTACTCAACACCCTGAGATAGCTAACCGATACAAATACATCTTAGTGGACGAGTTTCAAGATACAAACGGCGTTCAAAGCATGCTGATTGAAAATATCAAGACTGCAAAGAATGACCAGCCGGCAAAGCTATTCATCGTGGGCGATTTGAAACAATCCATATACAGATTTCGCCACGCCAATCTTGAAATATTTGCAGACTACATAAAAAGGGCACAAGAAGGATCTGGGCGATACGTATATTTGAGCGAATCCTTCAGGATGACCAATGAGCTTTTAGATGAGATAAACAGCCTTTTCGGTCACCTTTGGCGTGAAGGCATAAGTTCCTCCTTAAGACATCCTTACGAACCATTGGCGTATCCTGATGCTTTAAAGAATGAAGATGTTCAATCAGCAAATGATAACAAGATAGGCGATTTAATGTTACTACTCGAGACAACAACCGAAGACGGAGAAGGGAAAAAGGTCGGTGCGACGCGCAGGAAAAATCTCTTAGCCTCAAACCTTGCAGGCCTTTTTGACATGCTGCACGAAGGCGGAACTCAGTGGAAGGACATGGTGGTTTTAGTCCCGTCACGAAATTATTACGACCCGCTCGAGGAGGCCTTCGAAAAACACAATATTCCAGCAGTTTTTGTAGAACAAAAAAGTTTTTTCTCGAGATCAGAGACGCTCGACGCCACCGCCTTATTATCGACTTTAAGCGATCCAAAGGATGACTTTGCTCTGATTGGATTATTATCATCGCCTTTTCTCCGGCTATCTCAAGAAGCCGCTCTAAAGGCCATTTCATCTATTGAAGAAGACAGCAATGGCCGTGGCCGAGCGTGGAAATACGTAAAGGCCAACCTTCCAACCGTTGCTCGTAAAATAGAAGATCTGCGACACAGGGCTTTTTTGCGCGGTCCTAGTAACGCTTTGAACTACTTGCTTGAAGACCCGTTGTGGCTGCTTTCTGCGCCGCCCCACAAAAGACCAAGAGTTTTTTCAAACATGAGGCATCTAATACAGATTCTAAGGGGATACGAAGAGGCCTTGGGCAAAGATGTTGCTGGAGCAGCTCATTATCTAAAAAACACAACGAGGTTTAATGTTCCCTACGAGGAAGCCACTCCTTTGGGCGAAGATGAAGATGTAGTGAGGGTCATGACGGTTCACGCCGCCAAGGGATTGGAATTTCCTGTAGTGGCCGTCTTCGGCCTTGAACATCACAGACATCCACGAAGCGGCTCATCCCTGGTTCCCTCGATTTTTGTAGGTGCCGTGGCAAGTTCTTACCCTGACCCCCTTTGCCAAAAGGAAAGCCCGCCATCGAAGGCAGTGCATGATTACCTTGAAGGCACAGCACAAGACGAAGAAAGCTTACGGCTATTCTATGTCGCCTGTACTCGTGCAAAAAACAGGTTAATACTCTGCGGAAGCTGCGCCTTAGACTCAGATGGGGCTCCCTCGAAAAGAACAGGCCTTTGGTTAAAAGCTTTGCTGGGCTGGCCTGAAGCCGAAAAAATTGTCATCCCAGAAGCTCTCCTTGGCAAACCCAAGCCCAAGCTTTCGGACGAGAAAAGGACCAAGAAAATTTTATCCCAAGCAGTTTCTTTGAAGAAATTGTCATCGATGATCCCAACCTCGCCAGTTGACAAGTTAAGCGCCACCGAATATGCAATAATTTCGTGGTGTCCCCACGCATACAGACTAGGATATAAGCAAGGATTACCATTAAAATGGGAGCTGCCAAGATCGGAGGATTACGGTGGACCTGACGTTGGAAGCTTGGTACATTGGATATTAGCGCGCTGGGATTTAAGAAAAGAAAGCCTCGCCGGGTTTTTCCCACAAAAAGACGATGACCTCGAAGCCTTGTTGCGCTTATTGCCAACCGGTCTCCGCCCGGTGCTCAAGGACAAAACCCATTGGACCATCTTGATGAGATGGCTTGAGGCTTTTAGAGAAAGTCCGTTAGGGCTCTCACTTCAAAACGTACTAAGCTCAAAAAGGCTCAAAGGCCAAGTCCACAGAGAGATACCCTTTTCCGTCAACTTGGACATCGGAACTCGACTGGCCGGACAAATAGATCTGATTTATCATGACAAAGAGGGGATTCATCTTTGGGATTATAAAATAACGGAAGAGGCCAGTATCGACAGCAAGTCACTCATGGGACTTTATAGCCATCAGGTAAAATTCTATGGATATGTAGTAAGGCGTCAATTCCCCCACAAGCCCGTGGAAATGGGACTATACCTCCTAAGGGAGGGCAAGGCTATCGGGGTAAAAACTGACAATATTTCCTTCGACGACGTTGAAAAACAAATTAAGGACGCGGCTTTCGTATCGGCAAATGGCCCTTATAAAAAAAATACGCATAACTGCCTGGTATGCCCATGGAAAAACTTATGCGCTAAG
>NZ_CALETC010000207.1:0-2181 GCF_937920065.1 Acetomicrobium mobile | reverse complement strand
CAATGGGCATATCCTTGGGCGTAAGTTTTATGGCTCTTAAGACTTCTTCGGAATCCTCAATGCTAATGAAGTTCCTCGAAAACATTCCAAGAAAACCGACAGATTCCTGTCTATGGATCAAGGTAATTACCCGACTCTTACGTTGTTGTTCAAGCTTTTTTATTAACCCATGTCTTGTGCGTTGCAAGTTCCACTGTTTAAGGGAAGGATGGATCAGCAAAAAGAAAAACAACAACCAAAAAATTGGAAACCCATACATATTTACAGCACCACCTTAACAAATAGATTTAGTTGGATATCATACATTATAATATAACAAATAGTAATATAAGAACAGAAGGTCACGGAAAAGAAACTCTCCGTGACCTTCTGTTGCACTCAGATGTTTAGCCTACGCAATTTGTTTGCTACCAGCTTTTTTTAAGTCTCTGTCTTCGCCCCCTGACACTGGTATGAAGATTAAGTCATCGTCTCTTGCATCGACTTTTATGACGCTGTCGGGTTTAATTTTTCCTTCAAGCAGAATATCCGCCAATCTATCTTCGAGGTACCTTTGTATCGCCCTTCTCAGCGGTCGTGCTCCAAACTTTGGATCATATCCCTGCTTGAGCAAAAAATCCTTTGCTTCGTCGGTGACATCTATGATCAATCCCTTTTTAGCTAAACGATCTGCGACCTCTTTAATCATAAGATCTATTATCTGAAGCAATTCCTTTTTACCCAACGGTTTGAAAATGACTATCTCGTCAATTCTGTTTAAGAACTCCGGCCTAAAGGTCTTTCTAACGGCCTCCATGATACTTTTCTTAGCAGCTTCAAAGTCCATTTCGCTTTCCGTATCCACGGAAAAACCGATAGCAGGCCCCTTCATTAAATCCTGAGCACCCAGGTTACTGGTCATTATGATGATCGTATTTCTAAAATCTACAACACGACCCTGTCCATCGGTGAGCCTTCCATCTTCAAGAACTTGTAAAAATATATTGAACACGTCGGGATGGGCCTTTTCAATCTCGTCCAAAAGCACAACCGCGTAAGGACGCCTCCTCACAGCTTCGGTCAGCTTGCCGCCTTCTTCATAGCCAATATATCCAGGAGGTGCGCCGATGAGCTTCGCGACTTCGTGTCGCTCCATGAATTCGCTCATATCAAGTCTCACCATGAAGTCCTCATCGCCAAACATGAACTCAGCCAAAGCTCTAGCTAATTCAGTCTTACCAACTCCTGTGGGCCCTAAAAAGAGAAAACTTCCAATTGGTCGCTTAGGATCTTTTAAACCGCTTCTAGCCCTCCGTATTGCTCTGGCTACAACGGAGACGGCCTCTTCCTGATTGATTATGCGCTTGTGAATTTCTTCTTCCATACGAAGCAGACGTTGGGCTTCCTCTTCCGTCAACTGTACCACGGGAATGCCTGTCCACTCAGATATGATCGCGGCAATATCGTCCACATCAACAACCGGCTCTTCCTGTGATTTCTTCGCCTGCCACGCTTTACGTTGTTCCTCCAGTTGTTCGGATAGCTGCCTTTCTTTATCCCTCAAAGCAGCTGCTTTTTCAAATTCCTGAGAAGCAACTGCGGCCTCCTTCTCCTTTCTTACTGCTTCCAATTCCTTTTCTAGCTCTTTTATTGAATCAGGAGGATTCATGGTGGAAAGACGAACCCTTGCCCCTGCTTCATCGATGAGGTCTATCGCTTTATCAGGCAAATACCTATCGGTGATGTAACGAGCGGATAACCTAGCAGCAGCTTCCAATGCTTCATCGGTCATCTTTACTCTATGGTGTGCTTCGTACTTATCACGCAATCCTTTCAATATTTCAATAGTGTCCTCTATCGTAGGTTCGCCTACGTAAACCGGCTGGAACCTACGCTCCAATGCGGGATCCCTTTCTATATATTTCCTATACTCATCTAACGTTGTAGCCCCTATGACCTGGAATTCTCCCTTGGCAAGGCTTGGTTTTAAAATATTTGCTGCATCTACAGCTCCCTCTGCTCCTCCCGCTCCAACTAAGGTGTGAATTTCATCGATGAAGACGATGACATCTTTCGAGTCACGAACTTCCTTTATCAACTTTCGCATTCTTTCCTCAAATTCGCCCCTATACTTAGTGCCTGCAACAAGGTTGCCAATGTTAAGTTGCACAATTCGTTTGTTCTTGAGAACCTCGGGCACCT
>NZ_CALETC010000206.1:0-4216 GCF_937920065.1 Acetomicrobium mobile | reverse complement strand
CTGCCTTTAAGCTATGGTTCGGGATAGATTCCGACGTCGAGTTGATGAAGCGGACATTTAAAAATTACTTTGGATTTTAAGCAGATAATTCAATGACGCTGGCCAATGCCGGCCGGCGTCATTGACCAGAGAAGTTAAGGGAGGTACTTCTTCATGAGGAGAAAATTTTCACTAGCACACCTTACGGTTTTAGAATGGACTCCGCCCGAGATGATATACAATGCGAAGTTAATAGGTTACGACTACGTGGGCATCAGAAGCATCTACATGGGGCTTCCAGGAGAGCCCAATTACGACCTGTCTAAAAGGGGCAGGTTATATCAGCTTACGAAGACGGCCCTCGAAGAGACGGGCGTTAAAATTCACGACATAGAGCTTGCAAAGATAGAGAAAGGACGAGACGTACTTTCCTACGAACCGGCTTTTGAGGTTGCTGCAGAACTAGGCGTTACAGATGTGATTAGCAGTATCTGGACGGATGATAAAGACTACTACCTAGATCAGTTTGTAAAGCTGTGCGATCTGGCAAAGCAATACAACCTCTTTGTCAATCTAGAGTTTGTGACATGGGCAGGCGTCAAAAATTTGAAGGAAGCCAAAGAGGTCATCAATACCGTGAAGCGGGATAATACGGGATATTTAATAGATACATTACATTTTTATCGCTCGAAGGTTAGTTTGTCCGAGCTCGATGACATACCTAAAGAAAAGTTTCGCATGGTGCATATCTGCGACGGCCCCAGTGAGATCCCGACAAATAAAGAAGACCTTGTGACTGTCGGCAGAGAGGGAAGATATTACGTAGGCGAAGGTGCAATTCCAATATATGATATAGTGAAAAAAATGGGAGACAGTGTCGTGCTATCATTGGAATTACCAAACGCACAGAAAGTACGAGATTACGGTTATACAGAACATGCGCGAAGGTGTTTGGAAACCGCAAGACATTACTTTAAAGCCAACGACACAAAGTGCCATTACAACTGAAAGGAAAGATAGTCAAAGTAAGCCGACACGTTAATGATCGAGAGGATTTGACCTCCAGAGAAGGATAACGGATAAAGGGGTGATATTAGCAATGGCTAAAGTTATCAATTGGTTGAATGAACATCTCGAGGAATATATTCTATGTAATTTGTTGGCCGTTATCTCCATAGTTATGATGTTGCAGGTGATTATGAGGTACGTTTTCAACGCTTCTTTGACGTGGGCTGAAGAACTTTGCCGCTACGCTTTTATATGGTCGGCTTTCGTTAGCATAGGCTACACAATTAGAGAGAAATCAATTTTAACCCTTACTTTCTTTGTTGATATATTGCCTAAAAAAATCAGCAAGGTTGTCACCATTCTGGCAAAATTGGTCACCGTAGCTTTTTTTGTAGTTGTATTTGTCTATTCGATTCCCATGGTAGAAAAGATATATCTTACCAATCAGACAAGTCCGGCAATGGGTGTTCCTATGTATATGGTGTATTTGTCAATTGCGGTAGGCTCCTTCTTGACGATAATACGCTCCATACAGGATTTAGTTGTAGCCATGAAAAGTCCTTGTAGTTAAGCAGCCTTTATCAGGCAGATTGGAGTGAGTTGACTTGTTGGCAGTTATAATGTTCGTCATCCTGTTGGTTGGACTTGCACTAGGGATTCCTATAGTGGTTTCTTTGGGCCTAGCCACCATTTTCCCGGGGGTTTTAAATCCCAATTTCGTCGGAAATATCAGCTTTGTCGTGCGGAATATGGTCAATGCCATCGATAGCACCCCCATATTGGCAATCCCGCTGTTCATTTTGTCTGGAGACATCATGACAAAGGGAAAAATATCCGACAAATTGTTTGATTTTTTCGCCTATTTCATTGGAAATAAGACAGCCGGAATGCCGATCACAGCGATCATTACATGCCTGTTTTACGGCGCAATTTCAGGTTCCGGCGTGGCAACGACCGCCGCAGTTGGGGGGATAGCTATACCTTTTTTGGTTTCTCTAGGGTACGATCCAGTTTACTGTGCGGCCCTAGTTGCGACTGCCGGATCCTTGGGCGTCATAATCCCTCCAAGCATTCCCTTCGTCACCTACGGTGTGGTTACCGGGGTATCGGTCGGTCACCTGTTCATTGCCGGAATTTTTCCGGGGATCCTCATCGGTCTGTCCTTGATGGTATATGCATATATATATGCAAAAAAGAAAGGCGAAAATAAGGAACTGATCCTTTCTAAATATAATCTGCTCAAAGGAAAGGGTTTTGCCAGGGTCTTTAAGGAAAGCTTTTGGGCTATATTGTCTCCCGTCATCATTCTAGGAGGTATCTACAGCGGAGTATTTACCCCAACCGAAGCTGCAGTAGTATCGGTGTTTTATTCGTTGCTGGTGTGTCTATTCATATACAAAACTTTAACGTTAAATGATGCCATGGGAATATTATCAAACACGGTCAAGTCTTACACGCCAATTGTTATCTTGCTCTCTCTGGCAATAGTATTTGGGCGCGTATTAGCACTTTTACAAGCTCCGGCTGCATTAAGGGATTTTGTCATAACGTATTTTGCCGGGAATAAGTTAGTGTTTTTGCTCGTGCTGAACATAATATTCTTCATCTTGGGGATGTTTATGGACGTAGGTCCCGTCATAGCGATATTGGCACCAATGTTGCTGCCTGTTGCTGTGGCGTTGGGCGTGAATCCTATTCACCTTGGCATAATCATGACGTGCAATTTGGCTATTGGCATGGTTACACCACCCTTTGGGGTGGACTTGTTTGTTGCAGCGCCGCTGATAAAGGAAGATGTCATGAAGGTAGGGATAAAGGCTATACCTTTTATCATTTCTTTCATAGTTGCACTGTTGATGATCACCTATATACCTCAAATTAGTCTTATACTGTTGCGATAGCATATAAAAAGGGGGGAGCGAATGGAAGCAAGTTTACTAAACATGAGGTTTTAGGGCGATTGGCTTTACTATAATTTGTTGGCAAAGGAGGAAGAGAAATGAAGCTAAGAGATAATGGAAAAAGAGTTATGTTGGCCATTATTGTCTTGTTGGGGTTTTTCATGTTAATCGGTCACAATACAAAAGTTGAGGCAGCTGCGCCTGCGGCAAAGCCGGAATATACATTGCAGCTAGCCGGAGCATATCCTTCGACTGGAGAAACGCCGAGAGCTTATGTCACACAAAAAATTAAAGAAATGATAGAAGAAAGATCGAATGGCAAGATAAAGGTCGAGATATACTTAGACAGTCAACTAGGCGGAGACAGAGAAATTCTAGAAGGGTGCCAGGTGGGCGGCATTGCTATGGTCTCACAAACTACAGCCCCACAAGTAACATTCATACCCGAACTTGCTGTTTTTGATATCCCAATGTTGTTCGATAATCTTGATATTGCAAGGGAAGCTTTATCGGGTTCGTTTAGAGAGAGCCTATCATCTTTGTATGAAAAGGCAGGCTTAAAGCTGCTTCTTTTCGAGCCTATTTACTATCGTGAGACGACAACCAACAGGCCGATCAAGACCCTCGGCGATTTTAAGGGCCTCAAGATCAGGACGATGGAAAATAAGTATCACCTTGCCTTTTGGAAAGCACTTGGAGCCAACCCGACGCCATTGAACTTTGCTGAGCTTTACATAGCTCTGCAGCAGGGGATAGTTGATGCACAGGAAAATCCCTATGAGATAGTCTGGTCCAGCAAGTTCTACGAGGTACAGAAATATCTTGTAAATACACATCATATTTGTTTCATACTCTCTATAGTCATGAATAAGGGCCTGTATGATAGCATGCCTGAGGAGTATCAAAAAATAGTTGATGATAGTATGAGGGATGCCGGTGACCTGCTCTTTGAAAACGCAAAAGCTAATAATGAAGAATTGTTGGCAAAAATAGTACAGCAAGGCATGACCGTAATAGAGCTTACAGATGATATGAAGCAGGGGATGGACAAAGTGGCAAAAGAAGTTGAGCAGATGGTCAGAAAGGACATTGGCGATAGCATCGTAGATGATCTGATGACGGCCATTATGGACACCAAACAGTAATTAAGAAGCGTTAATTAAAACGATTGACGCGTAATCGTATATGCCGCCCGAGTGATTAGGACTAGGGCGGCATATATTGAAAAGCGTTATTGGGCGATGTAATTCTGGTGCTTTCATTATCCTTGATGGAAGGAGGCAAACGCTGACATGAGAAGGTTACCTGGGCCTGTTGTTGTAGGGATA
>NZ_CALETC010000205.1:0-5706 GCF_937920065.1 Acetomicrobium mobile | reverse complement strand
TGGACCAGATATACAATCAGGCGGCGAAGATGCGCTATATGTTCGGCGGAAAGGCGAAAATACCGATGGTCATAAGGACGGCATGCGGCGCCGGCGGATCTGCGGCGGCACAGCATTCCCAATCCCTTGAGGCGTGGTTCATGCACGTTCCGGGATTGAAGGTCGTAGCTCCCTCCACCGCTTACGATGCCAAAGGATTGCTCGTAAGCTCGATAAGGGACGATAATCCCGTCATATTCGTAGAACATAAGTTCATATATGACCTGGAGGGCGAAGTGCCCGAGGATATTTACTCCATACCACTGGGAAAGGCTGACGTAAAAAGGCAGGGAAGCGACGTAACGGTTATTGCCACGATGGCGATGGTCCATAAAGCACTAGAGGTAGCCGAGGAGCTGTCCAAGGAAGGCATCAGCGTGGAGGTCATCGATCCGCGGACGCTGCAACCCCTAGACGGCGAGACGATCATCGAATCGGTAAAGAAGACCCACAAGGTGGTCATCGTCCACGAGGCAGTCAAATTTGCCGGTCCCGGCGCGGAAATTGCGGCCATGATCGCTGAAGAGGCCTTCGATTATTTGGATGCTCCGATAAAGCGCGTAGCTGCTCCCTTTACTCCCGTACCCTTTAGCCCCGTGCTCGAACAGGAATACATCCCAAGCAAGGAAAAGATCATCGCCGCCGTAAAGGAAGCCGTAGCGTGACCTAATGCAGGGAACATGTCTTGAGGGGTAAATTAGGCTTCAGGGGATATGGCAAAACTTGCGCTGTTTTTTGTCTACTCCGATCACGTGACGGGTCAGTCGGTCAACGTCGATGGAGGGTCTATGACATTTTAATCTGATTGGAAAGGGGAATCGATATCCTTGACATTGGTAGGGATCATAGCTAACCCCGCTTCGGGCAAGGACATAAGAAGGCTGGTCGCTCACGGCTCGGTCTTCGATAACATCGAAAAGGTAAACATCGTTAGGCGCGTATTGTTGGGGCTTGAGGCGACAGGCGTCGAACGCGTGCTATACATGCCTGACTATTTCGGCATAGTTCCCATGGCACTGGAACATGTCCACCTGAACATGACAGTGGAGCCGTTGAAGATGTACTGCGAAGGGACACAGGACGATTCCACTTTGGCTGCCAAGCTGCTGGAAGATGAAGGCGCGAAATGTTTAATCATACTCGGAGGGGACGGGACCAACCGGGCGGTTGCCAAGGGAAGCGTTGCCGTCCCCTTCATGTCGGTTTCGACAGGGACCAACAACATCTTTCCCTGCATGGTGGAAGGTACAATAGCGGGGATGGCTGCAGGCTTCATAGCCACGGGAGCTGTCTCTGCCGAAGAAGGGACGTTTAAGACGAAGAGGCTGGACGTCATGATCGACGGCAAACCATCGGACATCGCCTTGGTGGACGTCGCCCTTTACGACGATATATTTTTGGGCTCAAAGGCCATATGGAACATGGATAAGGTCAAAGAGCTGGTATTGACTCAGGCAAAGCCAAGCAACATCGGGCTTTCGTCCATCGGTGGCATGGTCATTAAGCGTCCGTTGCCGCAGGACAAGGGGCTTCACATCGTACTTGGGCCGCTGGATTCCGGGGAAGGTTTGAAAATCACGGCTCCCGTGGCACCCGGCCTTATAAAAGCAGTGAAGGTGTTGGATTGCAGGGAAATCTCGATGGAAGACGAAATTGTATTTGATATGAGCCCGGCAGTGATCGCCCTGGACGGTGAGAGGGAAGTGGAATTGCTCCCGGGAAAGAAGGCTTCGGTGCGTTTAAGCAAAAACGGCCCGCGAGTCGTGGACATCGAAAGAACTATGTGGCTTGCCGTTCAAAGAGGACGCATGACCAATCACGGCAAATAGGGAGGTGTAGTTTTTATGGCAACAGTCATCACAATGCCCAAGCTTGGCCTCACCATGACATCCGGCTCGGTGGCCAAATGGCATAAAAAGGAAGGAGACAGGGTCGAAAAGGGTGAGGTGATCCTGGAGGTCTCCACGGAAAAGATCACCTATAAGGTCGAAGCCCCCGAAAGCGGGGTGCTCAGAAAGATCTTGGTGCAACCGGGGACTAAGGTGCCCATCGGTACGCCCCTTTGTATAATAGCAGCCATGGACGAAGATATAAGCGAGCTTTTAAAGGGAGCTCCTACGGCTCCAGCAGCTGAAAAGCCCGCTCAACCGGAAGCCAAGCCCGCCCCGGTGGCTGCAAAACCAGCAGGCGAAGAGGTTTTGATCAAGGCCACGCCCATCGCAAAAAAGATAGCCAAGGAACAGGGCATCGATTTAGCCCTGGTTACCGGCACGGGTCCGGGTGGAAGGATAGTAGAAAAAGACGTGCTTGACTTCATCGAAAGACAAAAGGCCGCAGCCGAGGCAAGGCCGGTCGCTGAGGCTGCTCCACTTAAAAGGATAGCTTTATCCGATGTCAGGCAAGTAATAGCCGAGAGGATGTCCACGAGCTGGCAGAACTCGCCCATGGTCACGTTAAACGTGGACGTAGATTGCGCTTTGTTAAAGAAACTGCGGGAAGACCTAAAATCCTCTTTTAAGGAAAAGGGGCTTAACCTCTCTTACAACTATATATTGATGAAAGCCTGCGCCGTCGCATTGAAAGAACAGCCGATGCTCAATTCCTACTTGGAAGGCAACGAGGTAGTTCTCTACGACGAGGTCAACATCGGCCTTGCCGTGGCGACGGAGGAGGCGTTGCTCGTTCCCGTGGTCAAGGACGTGGCCGGCAAGAACTTGTACGAAATTGCCTCTGACGGTGATGCCTTGATCGAAAAGGCCCGCAAAGGCGAACTTGCTATAGACGACGTAACGGGTGGCACCTTTACGATCACCAACCTCGGGATGTTCGGCGTTAGAGACTTCACTCCCATCATCAACCCCCCGCAGTGCGCCATCTTGGGGGTTGGAGAGATGAAAGACAAACCCTGCGTTTGTGACGGCCAAATAGTCGTCAAGCCCATGATGACGCTTTCTTTGACCTTCGACCACAGGATCGTCGACGGCGCTCAGGGGGCCATGTTTATCAGGCGAGTGAAAGAGCTGCTTGAAAATCCCTTGCTGCTCCTGGCTGTCTTAAAATAGGACATGACATTACAGTACAAGGTGTAGGGGAAAATGCCCCTACACCTTCCTTTGGGAGGTGTGGCCGGTTGAGCAGAAGATGTTTTGTCGTGGAATTTAAAGAGCCCCTGGGTTACGGCGACGGCCTTACATTTCAGGAAAGGGCTTTTGAAAAAGTTTCAGCGGGTGAGGCCGACGGCATACTTCTTCTTTTGGAGCACAAGCCCGTTTTTACCGTGGGAAGATCGGGGGGAAGGGAAAACCTGCTCGTGGATGAAAGGGTCCTTGAGGCTTACGGGATAGAGCTATACGAGACGAACAGGGGAGGAAACATAACCTACCACGGTCCGGGGCAGATAGTCGCCTACCCCATATTTAATTTGAGCAAATGGAAGAAGGACCTTCCATGGTACGTCTCATGCCTTGAAGAAGTGGTTATACAAGTGCTGAAAGATTACAATATAAAGGCCGGCAGGAAGCCCAAATACAGGGGCGTCTGGGTCGCAGACAAAAAAATCGCAGCCATAGGTATCGCCGCCGACAGATGGATCACCATGCACGGCTTTGCCTTTAATGTAAGGGTTGACAAGTCACATTTCGAGCTCATCAACCCCTGCGGTATAAAGGAGTTTTCCGTGGCCTCGCTCGACGACTACGTCGAGGACGTAGATTTTCGGGAGGTCGTAAAAAAGACCAGGGAAAAGTTTTCCTTGGTCTTTGAAGCCGGCTTCGATGAAGTTGCGAAAGAATGGATTTTAACTTAGCCCAGGCCTTTGTGACGTATTACAGCCCAGCCACATATCCGTATTTTTCCACGAACTGCTGCGGCGTCATGTTGGCGATGCGCGACATCTTGTTTAAGAGGAATTCCGATTCGAAGTCGCCCCTTTCCAGGCGGATCATGTATTCCTTGGCAATTCTGTATTGCAGCGAATTTGTATCCACGAGCCTGATCCTCATCTTGCCCGTGGCGGGGTCTACTATTTCATCGAAGGGTATGGGCGTCAGTTGGTTGTTTTGTATGGTGATCACAGCATTGGTGCCGCCGCCTGCCAGAAACTCGAAGGCACCGTAACCCAGGTTTCGGGTGTACTCCACGTCGAAGGGATTTGGGGGAGCGCATCTGACTTCGTATCCGATCTCCTTGTTTTGGACCGATATGGGGATGCCCATCTTCTTTAGCTCGCCGTTGAGCTGCTTTTTTAAGACGTCGGAGAAGTTGATCTCGGCATAGCGGACGTGCCCGTAGTCGTCCTTTTCTATGGAATCTATGGCCGCAAGCTCCTGAGAGGGGATTTTGGAGATCAGCCCTTCGGCCGCCACTATCACGCCGTGGTCCTTTTCCAGGGCAAGCCTTTTTATGATGGCGCCGCTCATTATGTCGATGACGTGCTTAAGGCATATGGTGTCTCCCTCGAACTCCTCTGGTATTACGGTGAGCGTGGCGCTGGCACTTTTGCCTATGCCTAAGGCCAAATGTCCGCTGGAACGTCCCATCGTTACGACCAGAAACCAGCGGCCCATGGTCTTTGCATCCTCCATGAGGTTCATCACCAGCTCGGCACCCAGTGCCCTGGCCGTCTCAAAACCAAAGGTGGGCAGCCCCTCGGGCAAAGGCAGGTCGTTATCTATTGTCTTTGGGACGTGGACGAAATGGATGTTTAAGCCGAGCTTTTCCCTGGCAAACTCTGACAACTTGTAGGCGGCGTAGGCCGTATCGTCCCCGCCGATGGTGACTATATGGGTGACGCCAAGGTCGACTAAGTTTTCGACCACTGTCTTTAGCGTCTGTTCGCTTTTTGTGGGGTTAAAGCGCGACGTGCGCAGTATGCTTCCTCCCTCGGTGTGGATGCGGCTTACCATGTCTATGGTAAGGGGGATGACCCTTTTATTGGCCGTTGCCAGGCGGGAAAAGCCGTCGCAGATGCCAAGCACGTCCCAGCCGTTGTTTCGCGCCTCTATGGTGACGGAAGCTATTACGTTGTTTATCCCCGGCGCGGGCCCTCCGCCGCATATGAGGGCCAAGGTGTTGCCCTTAAAGTTCATGTGCGTTCCTCCTCCTGTGCGATTGCCTTCATAAATAACGGCAAGTTTATCGTATTTTAACTGCGTTTGCTTATTTTGTCCATGCGATCCGTTAGGTTGAAGGCCCAGAGAAAATTCGAGCTTGACATGAAGCCTTTTGCTTAAATGCGGCTAAAATATATTAGGCATCTCATGGTCTTGGGAAGGTGTATGAAAAGGTGAACGCAAAAGTAATGGCGATATACGAGGCCTTACTAAAGCATTACGGCCCGCAGGGGTGGTGGCCCGTTGCGGGAAGATACCATCCGGGAGATTACGGATATCCCAGAAACGAAGAAGAGGCCTTTGAGATCATCGCAGGGGCGGTGCTCACGCAAAATACGGCCTGGACGTCGGTTGAGAGGGCGCTTGAAAATTTGAGGCGCATCGAAGCGCTGAACCCTTGCAAAATCCTTGCTTTAAGCTTGGACGTGCTTAAATCGGCCATAAGGCCCGCAGGGTTTTTCAACCAGAAGGCGATTTATTTGAGGGAAATCGCTCTCCTTTTTGCGGGATTGAAGGGAAGGACGCCATCCAGAAAGGAGCTTATGTCCGTCAAAGG
>NZ_CALETC010000204.1:0-3308 GCF_937920065.1 Acetomicrobium mobile | reverse complement strand
AACAGCGGATGACCCAAAAACTTTTCATTGAAACCATGAATATGGCTACACGTCCGACGTCCAATGCCGGGATTGATCATCCATACCGACAGGGGTAGCTGGTAAAGCAGCTTAATAGCAGACAACTGCTCGAAAAGGAAGGATATAGTTGCGGCTCATGGTAACTGTTGGTAAATTTTCCAATGAAAAAGTTTTTAAGACCTTGAAGACAAAAATTTGTGTGCTGTAGCGGATTTAAAACCAGGGAAGAAGCAAGGATCGAGATCCTTGAGTACGTTGAGGTCTTATACAACCGTACCAGACTGCATTCGACTCTTGGCTATAAGCCTTGAGAGCAATTTGAGAAAACATATAAAAATCCAGTAAAAGCGACTTAAGTTGGTGTCCGCTAAAAGCGGGGGAAGTCCATGGAGGCTTGATATCGGAAAGCCTCTGAAGATCGTCGGCAAGCAGGCGGTACAGATATAGATAACGTAAGAGTTGTACACGACAAGATAGAAGCCGTAAACGACCTAAAAGATAAAATAAAGATTAAGATATGGATTGCAACATAAAGGAATCCTGCGAGGCTTTAAGCATGCCCAGGTAATGAATTGAATACGACTGCAATAAACTTTACGTTCATTCGTACCTTGGGTATTTAAGCCCTTAAAGATTTGAGAAGTCCTTTGAAAATACGGCTGCTCAAGTGGTAGCGTAACCTCTACTCATTTTTGAGGGTAAAAAGTGTCTTGACAAGAGGGGTGTGTTACACTTTTTGCACTAGAATCATATATATCATAAAAGGGGGTACAACCGATGAGAAAGTGGTTTTTGGCAGGTTTAGCGTTGGTGCTCTTTGTTTCGCCGAGCTTTGCTTTCTTCGATCCCGTCGGAACGATAATGAATCTTGCTACTCAGGAAAGCACCAGGAGCTTGAGAGAAACTCCTTCTCCGGCTTTTGCGGGTCTCGTCAAGATTTACAACGAGACGTGCGAAAGACAGGTGAGCGAAGATCAGGTAAAAGATCTCTGGAAAGGAGTGTCTTCTTCCGCGGCACCTACATTGAAGACGCCGGAGATGCATTAAGGTATTTCGAGATGATAATGCGCGCCAAAAAATCAGAAGACGAAATAGAAATTGATCTTGTTAAAAACAACGAGCGCAGATACGATATAATACTTTGTTCTGCAGAAGAGTTAAAAGAAGAAGCCGAAACGGGAAAGCTTTTATACGTACATGTAGACGAAGATTATATGGAATCCGATAGAGAGATGGCTACCGAAGCGGTTTATTCCTTTATAGGGCCTTTTTTGGGGATGAACTTCCAGGAAAAGAGATCCTTAAATCGCGGTTTATACGCTCAAATGGACATAGCCATGGTAATAACGGGCGTCAAAGGAAATAAGGCGCTTATTTGGACCCCTAAGGGAGAGCAGGAAATGGACTTTAGCTACCTTGTCTCAGCTTCGGATTTTATCTTATCCTTCGATTCTCCGAAACTTCGGGCTAAGGAAAGGGAAATACAGGAAAAAAGTGAAGTTGACTCCTATATGGAGCAATTAAGAAAAGAAATAAAACAAAAGGAGAGCGATAGAAGTGGCAATGACGAAAGCGGAAATTCACATTAGGGGAAATTTGAGAGACGACCCTGTTTACGCCAAGTCAGAAAAAAAGTTTTACAGGGTTGGTGTAGCCGTGAAAACGGGAAAAGGTTATTGAACTATCCTAACCGCCCTGCTTTTTTCCGGAGAGTAAATTGCTTCCAGAGGATAAAGTCTAAAAACCGTATCAGATACTTACAAAAGCTAATAGGACGGGCGGTTCGAATGGAGTTTGAACAGGAGAAGTAATATCCTTCGATGGTGGGCTGCCATTAGCTCCGTAGCCCCTAAGGTTGGTTGTACACCTTAAGACCTCAGGGCTTGGATGAGGCGAGCTATATACGCAAAGTGACCCTATTTTATCTCTTTTGTGCAATCAAGATTAAAAGACCTTACAAAGAGGTACCTCAGCTAGATCATTGTTTTTACTGCTAGAGCGATAGATTCCTGTTGACCTCGGACTTTTATGAAATTTGAATTTACAAAAGAGACATATGAGTAAATAGATTGGAATAGTTTTTATTATGGTGATTTGCCTGAGATGGTGCTGAATTTCAAATTATATACAAGATAAAAAATGATTGTTCTTTACTATATTCTTTTGTTAAATCTAAGAAATAGAGCAGCGCGATTATCCATTTACGAGTGTATGTTGAACAATGGTTTACTTCATAGCTATGATGCCCTACCTTTATTAAGGTCATTACAAGTTGCAGAGGGGTGAAATACAGGTGAAAAAACACCATTATATTATTGTTGCGTTGTGTGTTGTGGCAGTAAGCGTAACCTTATGGGTGAGCTTGTCTTCCGATGTGAGTAGATTGGCCACGCAGGAATTTGTGATTCGTATTACTGGGACAGAGGGCTTGCATGCCGATGGAATTGTAACAGTTACAAATAAAAACAAAACCAAAGATGAAGGCCTCGCCATCGAAGTTCCATGGGAAAAAAGAGTAATTGCCGATAGCGTCAGCGCCGGATTTCAAAAATTAAGCCCTGACGGTATCTTGAAAATACAGCTGTTAGATGGGAAAGGCAACATAATTCATGAATCGGAGACAACGCTGAAATACGGGGTGGTTTTTGTTATGTCAGATAAGTTTGATATACAACCAAAATAGATAGCTATATATCTTTTTATTTTCTTTGCAGGATTTCTGCGATAATATAACCAGCGAATACAAAAATAAAAGGGTGCCTTCGAAGGCACCCTTTTATTTAAGGTGAACTATTTGAATTCGAATTTGAAGAATCGCTGGCGGCATCTGGATTCACGCGACTTATATTTTTCCCTCCGCACACGGAACATCTTTTTCCGCCTGCAATCAAAAGTACTATGCCAATCAGTCCAAATACGGGACCCAAAATCAAGCCTATCATAGGGATAAACAATAACAGGGCAAGCCCAATTAATATGCAGACTATCCCACCCGTCAGGTTTTTCTTTGTTCCCACCATCCTTTTGCAGTTGCCGCAATACATATCTGCCATCTGCATGCCTCCGTGTTTTGTTGAGATATTTAAATTCAATTACCAAAGTCTTATTCCTTATTATAGCGATTAACTGCTGTTGTTAGTGTAAATTTGCACTAAAGATGAATACTTATTAGTTACGTATGATATTATCTGTAGAATTTAGGATGACACCTTTCTAAAGTAATTAGAAAGGTGTCATCGCCCTCTGATAGAATAAAGTTGTCACATACCCAAACTATCGAAAGGGTC
>NZ_CALETC010000203.1:0-2337 GCF_937920065.1 Acetomicrobium mobile | reverse complement strand
CTATGATCCTTGGTTCACCGTCGATCTCTAGTTTTTCCATGCTCTCGTGCATTCCATAATGTGGGAGATCCTCAACGTAATTTTCGGGTTCTAAACTTAATCCCAAAGCATTCACCTTTGCTTTAACTTCCTTGCCAATGCTAATTCCATATTCTTTTATTGCTTTAAGAATCAATTGTTTGCCTTTTTCCTCTCCAAATTCCGCCACCAATGTCTTAGCAAATGCAAGATGAAGCATTGCCAATCTTCTGCAAACTCTTGCGACCTGCTCTGCAGCTTCTTTCAAAGTCACCCTTTCTTCTTCTTTAATCATTTGTCATATACCTCCTAAAAAGAGCAATATTTTTGCGAACTCAATGCCAAGATTTCCTCAAAAAGCATTTTCCATTCTGTTCATTCCAGCATGTGCTTTTAAAAATGGCGATCACGAGATAAGCCAGCTCAAGGACGTGCGCATCAAGGCTCCTTCCGTCGGATTGCCGCTTTTCGGATCCCACTGCGCTATTTGATAAAACATATCCAGGGCCCTTTTAAACTCGTCTTTGTCCAGATGGACTCCGTCGCTGGGGCCACCATAAAGAGGGGTAAAAACTTTGTCCGGCAGGTAATCGTCGTCCCTGGTAAATCCCTCACGTGCATTGAAGGAACGCATCATGTTGACCAGTCGTTCGCCAGCGAGCATGAGTTCATAAACTGAAGTATCCCAACCGATCCCGGTACGACAAAGCTCTACTACTTTGCTAGGTCCTATTATCTGCCAGCTTGGCCCTGCTACAAATTGGCATAAGCACAGGGCATTGATTAAATAGTAAAAACAATGGGTGTTAAATGCGAACCTAATCTTTTCTTCATCCAAGGCTTTGAAATCTTCCGATCCCTTCCAGACTCCGATTTTTGCTAGTCTGCTTCGCTCTTCTGACGTAGGATCAGCGGCAAGAATGTGGTCGTGTTCACTGGATTGGTGATCAGCACCGTAGGGATTAACCGCATAGATAAGCCCTAGGGCAGCCTTCCACTGAGGCATATGAGCGGGAAACTCCTGACCTTTTACCGTCGCTAGCAGCTTCTCGGCACCTCTGCCGATTATCTTGGCTGCTCTCGCGCTTCCTTCTGCAAGTATGCCGCCAAATCCTTCTTTTTTGGCTATTTTTTCGACCATTTCCACTAAGGCATTGCCGTTCCCAAAGTTCAATTCAATGCCCTCTGTGTCGGCAGTATCTATGATCCCCTTTTCAAAGCACTCCATGGCAAATGCAATAGTGGCACCACAACTTATGGTATCCATGCCATACATATTGCAAAGTTGGTTAGCGTATGCTACGGCCTCTAAATCGGTAACGCCACAGTACGATCCAAGAGCTGCACATGACTCGTACTCCGGCCCTCCGTAAGTACTGTCAATCTTCCCTGGTACCTCTACAACCCTTTTGCATCTGACCACGCATCCATAACATGTATCCTCTTTTTTAAGGATAGTTTTCGTCATCGCCTGCCCCGAAATGTTGAAAGCATTGGGAAGATATCCATTCGTCCAATTTTTTGACGGCAGGTATCCCGCTTCGTTAAAACCACTGAGAATGCCAGCGGTACCATATTTGTGCAACGATTGATGAGAGGCGCTTTCCTTCAGTCCATGGGCAACCTTTTTGGCCAATGCTGAAAAACCCTCGGGGTCATGAGGTTTTGGAGACACTTTGTGCTTCACAACAATGGCCTTCAAGTTCTTTGAACCCATTACAGCTCCAGTACCGTTTCTGCCGTTTGCCCTGTTAGCCATGTTTATAACGCAAGCGAAGCGCACCCCTGCTTCCCCGGCAGGACCCACTTGAGCTATCTCAACACGATCGTCGTTAAGCTCCTTTCTGATCGCCTTCTCGACTTCGCCTGTTACCTTCCCCCATAGAGCAGTGGCATCTCTTATCTCTACGCACTCGCCATCGATGTATAAATAAACCGGTTTAGGCGAGCGTCCCTTGACCATGATGGAGTCCCATCCATTGCTTTTCAAATGAGCTGCAAAAAATCCCCCTGATTGGCTGTCTCCCATCCCATCGGTCAGTGGACTTTTGGTGTTTATGGAAAGCCTGTTTGCCCCACTGATCGGCAGACCAACAACTGGCGAAACGGAAAAAGTAATGACATTATCAGGTGAAAAAGGATCAACTTTGCCCTTCATGTTTTTAAGAAGTAAATACGTTCCTAAAGCGGACCCTCCCGGATATAGCCTATAGACCTCCCCTGGCACCACTAAAGCCCTCGTAGTTCCCTTTGTGAGGTCCACCTCCAATACCTTTGCATCAGGAAACCATATCTGCCCCATCCCCATTCTCCCCCTTA
>NZ_CALETC010000202.1:0-10015 GCF_937920065.1 Acetomicrobium mobile | reverse complement strand
CACAAAAAACGTCAATAGCAGCGTTACCATGTCACCATATGTTGTAAGCCAGTTGCCCTTCAGTTCCGATATCTCTCTTTTTTTCCTCCTGGCCATTTAATAGCAACACCTACTCTATCTGGATTCATTTTCCTCTTCTAGTGACACCCGAAACTTGGGAGGCAAAAATACCTTCAGTCTCTCCTCGACCAATCTAGGATTTTCTCCAGCCTGTATGGCCAAGATGCCCTCCACTATCATTTCCCTTGTAACAACCTCCTCCTGAGTTCTCACCGTCAGTTTACGGGCAATGGGTATGCCGAAAACGTTAGCTAATATTGACCCGTAAAAGGTGGTAATCAGCGCAACTGCCATGCCTGGTCCCAAGGCATTGGGGTCGTCTAAATGTCCCAACATCTGTATCAATCCGATGAGTGTTCCCAGCATTCCAAAGGCTGGCGCCAGTTCGGCTAGTGTATCGAACATGAACTTATTGCCCGCGTGTCTTTCCTCAAGCAGCCCAATTTCGGTATCAAGTATTGACTTGACCAGTTCTGGATCCGTACCATCAACGACGAGTTGAATTGACTTCTTCATAAAGGGATCATCGAGTTTCTCCGCGTCGTCTTCTAAAGATAAAAGCCCCTCCCTCCTGGCTTTTTCAGCAAAACTTACAAGGGTTTGAACGATAGAAACTAGCTCCGGACTTTCAGAAAAAAAAGCCTTCTTTAAGATTTGCCCCAAGGACAAAACACGCTTCCAGGGGTTAGAGAGTATTGTCCCCCCTAATGCTCCTCCTACAACTATCAACAAAGAGGGAAGGTTAACGAACGCTAAAGCATCCCCTCCTGCCAGTATGCCCCCTATGATCATTATACATGCTAGAAAAATCCCGATAAAGCTAGCAAGATCCACCGTTATGCCCCCCATTTTTCTGAGTGGAAATACAACAGCCGCCACTCACCTTTCCCTTATAGTTTATTATCAGGCTTACAACTTTATCTAAGGATTCTTCAACCACGTACTTGTGTCCATTGACAAGTGTGATCACCGTGTCCGGGGTGGCCTCGATAGTTTCAATAAGATCAGCGTTAATGACAAGCTTAGAGCCTTTGAGCCGTGTAACCTCGATCATGACCCATCATGCCTCTATCTTTATTAAAGCTAACGTTTTAAATTTATGAGTTCGTCGAGCACTTGATCACTTGTAGTTATTACCCTTGCGCTCGCCTGAAATCCCCTTTGCGCGATGATGAGCCTAGTAAACTCCTCGGCAAGATCGACATTGGCCATTTCAAGATTGCCGCCTGCCAACGTCCCGGCACCACCCTCTCCGGGAACAACTAACTGAGGCAGTCCCGAGTTAGCAGTCGGCACGAAAGCGGTCATCCCAATTTTTTCAAGTCCGCTTGGGTTAGAAAAAACAGCCAAAGATGTCGAGTATAAGGCGTTAGTCCTACCGTTGCTGTAAACTCCAACAATGACGCCATCGGAAGCTATGGAAAAATCCTGCAAGACTCCCATGGGATAACCATCCTGATAATAAGCCTTTGTAGTAAAGCTTGAGCCAAACTGAGTCACACCATCTATGGGGCTTTTCCCAAAGGATTCCCCGGAGAAATCAAACTTAACTGTGGCGTCTTCCGCTCCAAGCAAGGAAAATCCCAGGTCTACAGTTGCAGTCCCGCCTGCCACTAACTTGCCATCGGAGCTAAATTGGATCGTTCCAGTATTGTTAGAAAGCTGAATCCCCGCTTCCGATGGAAGCCAGGCCCTCCAACGCCATTCGTTAGCACCTATCTTCTCAAAAGCAACTTCAATAGTATGAGGATTGCCCAAAGAATCATAAATGTCAACCTTCGTCGAATGAATGGACGACGTATGCTGATTTAAGGTAGCAGCGACCTCGTATGTAGAGCCACCGTCGTTACTAGATGAAATGGACAAACCTTTTCCGTCCTCAGTGGAATTTAATTTGACCCAAACGTTTCCTGCAAGACCAGTAATAATTTGTCCTGCCGCAGGTATTACAAAGGCTCCGTCGGCGTTAATCGGAATTTCCTCCACAAATGAGGTCCAAGCATTGGAATTATCTTGTCCCCATACTGTCAAGACCATGTTACCGTCGCCTTTATCGGTAAACTCAGCCAAGTAAGGCCTTAGACTATTATTGCTATCTTTGAAATATATAACTTCGTAATCCATCATGCCCGAAATTTGCTGGCTCCATACGACATTATTATTATTGCTTGAGTCCATTAGTTGCAGTTCGCCGGTATCGTCGTCAAATTGCAATGTATAAGTATAATTTCCTAAGGTTACGGGCGCAGACGATAATTCCGGCAATCCGGTAGTGGTGTTTATTCCGTCTAATGTCAAACCATAAGCAGTTCCGCCGATACTTATGCTCAACAAATTATTACCACTGCCTTCTGCGATGGAAATTTCATAATTCTGACCACCTATATTGGCAATCGTTGAGAAATTTGAATTAGTCAACCCCATTGGCAGGTAAGTATTTACCCGGCTATCCAAATTGCACTGTAACCCCAAAACTTCGGTTTCCTTGGCACTCAATTTCTGTCCCACGGGAATGTTTAAAGAAACTAATCGAGTGCCTCTGATATACCTGGAAGGGTTATCGGGGTCGACAGTAAGTTCATAACCCATGAGAGTGTAGCCCGTTCCAGATTGAACGATGTTTCCATTTCCATCCAGGACGAAATTACCCGCTCTGGAGTAAACGTTGCGAGTGCCGTCATTTAAAACGAAATAACCATCTCCTTGAACGGCAATATCAGTTCGGTTACCTGTATACTGCAAAGGCCCTTGAGAGTGTATCGTTTCGATGGCGGCAACGGTTGTGCCAAGCCCGATTTGCATGGGGTTAATGCCACCCATGTCAGCCTGAGGGGCGGTGGCTCCTCTGCTGGTCTCGTATAGCAAATCCTGAAAAGTAACAGCCGACTTCTTAAAGCCAGTGGTATTCACATTTGCTATATTATTGCCCACCACATCCAACATAATCTGATGACTTCGTACTCCGCTAACACCCGAAGTTAAAGATCTAAGCATTGCCATCCCTCCAATTGAAAATAAACATCAAGGCAGGCCTTCCCTTGCCAATCTACCCGCCATCCGTGGAGGGTGTTGTGACAGCTTTTACCTCTTCCAAGAGGATGTATTTGCCGTTTTCCAGCTCTAAATACACCTTACCATCATCAAATATTGCCGAAAGGACACGCGATTCTAAAAATATGCCCCTATCACCATCAAAATAAGCTACATCCTTGCCCACATAATTACTGGCGTTAAATTTAACCAACTCCAGCAAATTCTCCATGCCACTTGCTACATTAGTCATTTGTTCTAGAGCAGAAAATTGCGCCATTTGCGCTATGAATTCCGTATCGTTGATCGGATCAAATGGGTCTTGATGGGTAAGCTGTGTGATTAGTAACTTTAGAAAGTCATCCTTTCCGAGCTCACTTTTAATCTCCCTGTTTTCTCTGTAGGAATAAGTTTGATTCACGGAATAAACTTGATTTACCGCCATGATCTTTCGCCTCCTTTACGCTATCCATTGAAGCAACCCGCGTTCAATATCGAGGATAAAAGCCATTTCACCGATATCGTCATTCGAGGCGATAGATTCACCAGCCCTGATCTTTTTCTCATTGTGATTTGTTTTATTTCTTTGACCACCCAAGTCGTCACCTTCGCCCTTAACGTAAACGTTGAGTCCTAACACCTGAAAACCGTTCGCGTTCAGACTCTGTCTTAATGAATCTAATTGCCCCATGAGAAGATTGGCTACACTCTGGCCTTCAACATTAAAGTTCGCCCTTAAACTGCCACTTTGGGCAATGTCAATATCTACGTCTATATGGCCCAACTCTGGAGGATGAACAGCTATACGAGCAGCTTCCTTACCTTCGCGACTCATTAAAGTTATGACTGCGTTAAGGGCACCTTCTAATCTGGCGTCATTGCTCTCTGCAAAATTCATTTGATACAAAACACCGAGGTTAGAGGATTCGACAGCAACACAATCGTCGTTTAATGACAAAAGTTTTACCTGAGGATTTTGTAACAAAAAATTTGATGTCTCTTCATGAAGCTCCTTGAGCGCTTCAGGGATATTACCAGATCCCTTCAAGCGTTCAACGGTATGCACTTTTTTTGCCCCATCAAGCTCGGTGATTTTTTCTTTAGCTTTTTCATCCAAATTGCTTGAGTTGCCAAGCACGTCGTTTGAGCTTATTCGACTCTTTTGACCAGCATCTAAAATATTTTTGGCTTCAACGACATACGATTTACTTGCAACTTCGTTAGTTTTAGGGTTGACGGATATGCTGTCATTTTCATTTTTGCGAGAGACGTCTGTGACGCTTTTATCAGCTTCGAGTCGATGATCTAAAAGGCAGGACCTGAATTCTACATGACTATCCTTTTTAGCAACGGTAGAGTTTTCATCCATGTTGTCGCTGCTTTCAACACCCTCCAACAAATTCTCAGCCTCGACTAAAAGTCCCTGTATGTCATTTCTCGGGTCAGGGAGACCATCCGCGCCTCCTGATTTATCTTCTGTCGCTGTTGTACCTGAGAGAATGCAAAAGGTTTTATTTGTTCATCTAATAATATATTTAATATATTAGATACATTGATATAAATGTAATCACTGTCGTCTTTCTTATACAACATATCTTTTTTTACATTCGGAATTATGCAATCTTTAATGTATTTGCTACAATCTATTTTTTCCGATTCAATAACTTCTACATCTGGCAAATTAGCTGGCGATGATGCTCTTTCTTCGCACAGCATTGCCAAGAGCTCCCAAAAGGACATTCCTGCAACACTGGCTGCCCGAGCAGCGCTCTTGCTTTTTGTTGCCACATCTACTTGGCAAACTTCGTTGCAATCTATATTATTCAAATTGGCCAGCAAAATACTAAAACTCACGGCAATCACTCACTTCTCCTTAGCTGCAAGCTGCTCCATCAGCACTGCCGCTTTAGCCACATCCATGCGACCAAGAATTTTACCTGCAACATCCGGAGACAAGGCCTCTAAAATCTCTATTGCCAAGGAGTCAGAAAGATCATTTAACACCTCTGCAGCACGCCTTGTAGGCATTTCCTGTAAAATAGAAACCAGTTTAGAAAAGGATTCTCTTTCAATTTCCACATCCTTGGCGCTTATCTCGGCTTCGACGCTTTTGGTCACCTCTTCTATCTTGACAATCAACTCACTCTCCTTTCGGGCAAGCTCTTGTTCCTTTTTAATAAGTTCCTCCTCTTTTGCTTGAAGGTCGAGGAATTTTTGATTAATATACTTTTCATGTTCCTCAAGCTCCTGTCGTCTCCTTTCCTCGGGAGTAAGGGCAACGTGGCTTGAAGAAGAAAATCTCTCACCTATTAATGGCAAATGCGAGCCGGTTTTATATATTATCGGCAATAGATCCACTACACCTAAGAGATGTAACCCAATAAGCACTCCGAAGATTACTAACAAAAGAAATAAAGACAAAAGGCCACAACCAAGAACCCTTCTTTTATTTTTGGGTTTAGCCTTGTGTGGCCTTTCCTGGACAAAGTCATCTTGTCGCTCTTCCTCATCAATTGTTTGATCATCTTGGGTTACCATTAGCCATCACCTTTTCTGAACCTTTCGTACAAGGATTTTACATTCTTAACGAACCTTTCCGTCTCTTTAAAAGGAGGTATCCCGCCGTATACGTCAACCCTCGAAGGCCCAGCATTATACGCTGCGAGCGCAAAATCCAGGTTGTTGTCATATCTTTGGAGTAACAGCGCTAAATATTCAGTGCCTCCTTCGATATTCTGGATAGGATCAAATGGATCATCAACACCCATCTCTTTCGCCGTTAGGGGCATGAGCTGCATTAGCCCCATAGCGCCTTTAGAAGATATAGCTTTGGAATTACCGCCAGATTCCATATGAATGACCGCTCTCACTAAAGCATTGTCGAGATTCCATTTAGCAGCTATGCGTTTTATTTCTTCATCAAGGGATTTATCATTAGTCCTAACATCTGTGGCTTGTTTTTTGACAGAACTTGATTCGCGCAACACCTCAATGAAAGGCTTGGATGGCTTTGGATTTTCTCCAAGTTTCTCGCGAATTTCTTCCACCCGAAGATGGATATCCCTTATTTTGCCGAGATTGAGATATGTCCTCACAAGATATCCTCCCTTCCATAACGACTTAAAGCGATATCGTCGATTGCAGTCTGTTCATTCGCAAGTTGTACTGGCCTTTCTCTTTCAAGAAAACGATTGGCTGTTTTTTCCATGACCTTGGCTTCTTTGTGTTTGTTTAACAACTCCTCCATCACCTTTTCAACCGCCATCTCGCACTTTTTTAACTCAATCAGAGCCTGAGCTATTTCTTCATCTATTAATTCGACTTTTCTTCGTGCATCCCAAAGCTCTTCAATTTCTAACACATTCTCATTGATCGAAATAAATTCCGCTAGAGCCTCGGTTCTTTCCTGAGCGAGTCGGCATAGACACTGTTTTGTATTGTCTAACGCCTTTTTTTTATTTCCCAATACCCACTCAAGAGATTGAACTTCTTTATTTTTAATATTTTCTAGCTTATTAAATCGGACAAATTTTTCGTTCATTTTACCGCCTCATTGTCTTGATAATCAAACGTTTAATCATCGCTTTTCGCTTCTATATTGTTATTCTTTAGGCGCTAGAGAAATTAGCTTTTTTACTGTCTCATCGAAGCTAAAATGTCCCTCCACAGGTTGATATAAGAAATCCAATACCTCATTTAGGTATTTCAGGGCCCAATCAATGTTGGCATTGCTGCCCGGTTTGTAGGCACCAATGTTTACGAGATCTTCAGCATCTTCGTAAACTGCGAGCAGCTCCCTCACCCGTCTTGCTGCTTCAAGATGTTCTGGTGAGGTGATATTTGGCATTACACGGCTAACGCTTTTGAGCACATCAATAGCCGGATAATGGCCCCTGGACGCCAATTTGCGGGAAAGAACTATATGACCATCGAGAATGCCACGAACGGTATCGGCCACAGGCTCGTTCATATCATCACCTTCAACCAAAACGTTATAAATTCCCGTTATGCTTCCCCTTTCACCAGCTCCGGCTCGCTCCAATAGTTTTGGAAGAAAAGCAAACACCGATGGCGTATATCCCCTCGTAGCCGGCGGCTCTCCAATAGCTAAACCCACATCCCTTTGAGCCATAGCGACCCTGGTAATAGAATCCATTAAGAGAAGGACATCTTTTCCTTTATCCCTAAAATATTCTGCTATCGCCGTAGCGGTCAAAGCCGCTTTCAATCTGACCAAAGGGGGCTGGTCAGATGTTGCCACCACGACCACTGAACGTTTCAGTCCAGAGCTACCCAAATCTCTTTCAAGAAACTCTCCGACTTCCCTGCCACGTTCGCCTATCAATCCTATCACGCTTATTTCAGCTTCGGTATTTCTAACCATCATTCCCATGAGCGTACTTTTGCCGACTCCTGAACCGGAAAAAATTCCGATCCTTTGTCCTCGTCCCAAAGAAAGCATGCCATCGATGGCCTTAACCCCTACTGGCAACGGCGTAGAAACGGGTTTTCTCAAAAGTGGATGAGGTGGTTTAGCGTACAAAGGATAGGTATCTCCCGCCATAATGGGTCCCTTATCGTCTATAGGGTCACCCAACCCATTTAAAACCCTTCCAAGAAGTCCGGGGCCAACACGTACACTCAGCTTTTGACCTACGGCAATCACATCACATCCGGGACCAATATCAGCTAATTCGCCTAATGGCATAAGCAGCACCCTATCCTCGTTGAAGCCTACAACTTCAGCATAAAGGGATGTCGATCTGCCTCGATACTTAATTTCGCATAAATCTCCAACGCTAACATCAGGTCCCCTAGATTCTATAACGATACCAATTGCTTTCGCTATAAGGCCATTTAAGCGTATAAAATCAATATTATCTAATCTGGCTTCCAGTATCGATAAAAGATCCTTGTCTTCCTTGGAAGTCATTTTCCCTTTGCCCCTCCGCTAAGAGACGGTCAATCTCCTCAGATAAACGTTCAAGTTGCGTGTGCCACCTGGCATCGTAAACACCAAGGTTGGTCTCTACTATACAACTGCCCCTGTCTACATGATCATCGGCAATGAACTCCACATGCCCAGACCCGCGAATGAGATCGCTAAATTGATCAATCTTTTCCTGCAGCAGCGCTACTTCCGAGGGATGTAAATATATAATGATCCTATCTTTATCGCTCAAGCGTTTCAAAACTTCCTCTAATAAGCGCTCTAAAACCTCTTCGTCTAATTCAACTTCTTTATAGAGGAGGCTTTTTAGCACCTTTTCCCAAAGTCTGATCATTTTCATTGTGTTTTGCTTTAATAAGATGTCCATAGAATGGGATAGCGACTCGTGACAATTCTCAAGTGAACGAATTAAATCAGAAACTTGTCTCGACACTTCTTCTTTTGCTTTCTTTTCGGCTTCGCTCTTTCCTTCCTTTAATCCTTTCTTGAACCCATCATCATAGCCTTCCTTTTTCGCTACAACTTTAGTTTTCTCTATTTCCTCGTTTACTTTCCCAAAAAAACTTTTCTTCTCGAGTTCTAGAGAACTTTTAAGCTTTTCGTACTCGCACTGAAGCTGATCATATTTGTCTTGAAGCAACTCGTATTGATCCTTGAGGGTTGCGAATTTTCTTTTAAGCTCTTCAAGGCTAACTGGTCCATTAATGTCATCACTCGCAACATCCTCTTTTACCAAGGATCTGTGCGACTTAGAAAGATGCTCGAGATTGGTTTTGGATATTATTTTTACAGCATGAGGCACAAAGTGCACGGTCCTAAAAAGCTTGTCCCCCTTAGACAATCAACTCCTCCTCTCCCCCTCGAGCAATTACGATTTCGCCAGCATCTTCTAAAGCCCTTATCACGTTTACAATCTTTTGCTGAGCTTCCTCTACGTCTCGCACTCGAACCGGACCCATATATTCCATGTCTTCCTTCAACATTTCAGCAGCTCTCTTGGACATGTTCTTGAAGAACTTTTCTCTCAAAGCTTCAGAGGCACCTTTTAAGGCCAAGGCTACGTCCTTCATGTCTACATCACGAAGCACCCGTTGCAGTGATCGATCGTCCATGCCCAATATGTCTTCGAACACAAAAAGCCGCTTTTTGACTTCTTCGGCCAGCTCCGGATCTTCTTCCTCGAGCCTTTCCATGATGTTGCGTTCCGTGGCCCTGTCGGCATTATTCACAATAGCAACAAGGGCATCTATTCCCCCGGCTATCGTAAAATCCTGACTCAGTATAGTAGACACTTTCCTCTCTAAAACCCGCTCGACCTCTCTAAGTACATCTGGAGTAACCCGTTCCATTGTCGCGATCCTTTTTGCTACTTCAGCCTGCAGTTTAGGAGGTAAACCGCCCATAACTTGGGCTGCCTGTTTGGGTTCCATATAGGAAACTATCAGGGCAATGGTTTGAGGGTGCTCGTTTTGAACAAAGGCCAAGATTTGTTGAGGATCGGTTTGCCTAATAAAATCGAACGGTCTGACTTGAAGGCTTGCTGTTATGCGCCGCAAAATATCTTGAGCTCGCTCCGGTCCCAAGGCAGATTCAAGGAGTTGCTTTGCATAATCCACTCCGCCTTGGGTCATGTATTCCTTCGCTAGCAATAACTCCTGAGCTTCCCTTAAAACTTCTTCTCTTTGGTTGCTTGGAATCTTGCGAAGTCCAGCTATTTCCATAGTAAGCATTTCAATTGTGCTTTCATCTAAATTTTTGTAGACCCTAGAGGCTACATCAGGGCCTAGGGAGACTAGCAACACTGCGGATTTTTCGCGCCCTTTAAGGCCCTTTCCCCTCCTCTCCATTTTAAAACCCCCTGCTTAAATTTATAATATGGATAGCATAAAACTAATATTGATCTTCCAGCAACCAATTCTTAATGATCGCGGCTATTTCTTCAGGCTTCTTTGAACCATATTCTCTCAATTGATG
>NZ_CALETC010000201.1:0-16353 GCF_937920065.1 Acetomicrobium mobile | reverse complement strand
GGAGCTTTTGTCATGTTCTTATTATGTATAGCCAACACCGAGCTTAGCAAGATACCGAACCTTTCTGCGGCTGGAGAAAACCCTGAAGCTATCCGATACACGGTCCCTTCCGATGCAGAACTTCTATTTTGGGGGAAGTGCCTCACAGCCTCTACTTTGCCCCTCGATCCAGAGGGACATCCCACTCCAGCTATTTTTACGAGAGCGGCCTACATAATGGCAAACTTCCCCGTCATGGTAGTAAGGACGGGAAGCTTCCTGCCTCCGGCCTGTCCTTATATAGAAATCCCCTCGAGCCCGGGATCCAATCCTCTAGAAAAACCGGCAGTAGAGGAAGCAAAAAGAATATATTCCTGGGCAAAAGCCCTGGGCGATCATTTATCCTCCTTGGATTCTCTTATGGTGATTGGAGAATCCGTACCTGGCGGTACTACTTCTGCCTTTCTGGTTTTAAAGGCTCTTGGTTATGACGGCATGGTATCTTCTGCAAGTCCCAACAATCCGTCAAACTTAAAGATAAAAATTTGGGAAAGTTGTCGCAAACGTTACAATATCACAGAAGGCACTTTTTGTAATAAAGGACTTGATGCAGTAACGCTTCTTGGTGATCCAATGCAAGCAACAGTAGCTGGTATGGCAATGGGGTCTTTTAATAAATCCAGGGTAATACTGGCCGGAGGAACGCAGATGCTTGCCGTGGCCGCCGTATTGAGACATGAAGGGTATGACGGAGATATCGAAATTGCAACGACAAAATACATAGCTTTAGACAAATCAGCCCACTTTGCCAGTTTGGCCGAAAATCTCCGTGTTAAAGCTCATGTAGTTCCCATGGATTTATCCGGATCTGCTTATAAAGGGCTCTCGGACTACGAGAAAGGCTACGTCAAAGAGGGGGTAGGCGCAGGAGGAGCTTTATGGTACGCCAACCACCTTGGAGTTCCAACAGAAGTAGTCGTAAACGCGGCAGAGCAGATTTACGCTAATTTGTTAGAAGGTATCTCATCGTGAAATTAATACTTGTACTTGGAGGAGCAAGAAGCGGTAAGAGCAATTTTGCCAAAAAAATAATCTTGGACAATTATGAGGGCCCTGCCACCTTTCTTGCCACCGCCAGACCCGGGGACGAGGAAATGAGACGACGTATATCATTACACAAAAAAGAAAGGCCCGCTACGTGGAGCACTTGGGAGGGAAATCCGAGCGATTTGATTGATTTTTTGTATACTGTTAGCGGTGCAGCACTGATGGATTGTCTTACCACCTGGTTGTCGGAACTGATCTTCGATAAATACGATGACATGGAAAAATTATCGGAGGACGAATGGAGCGCAGCGCAAAAAAACCTTCTTCGAAAAGTTGAGGAGCTATGCAAAGTAACGGGACCGGAAGTTTTAGTGATTGTGAGCAATGAAATTGGCATGGGAATAGCGCCCGCCTTTATAATGGGCCGAAGGTTTAGGGACCTACAGGGCAGGGCCAATCAAATGGTCGCTTCCCGAGCTGAAAGAGTAGTAATGATGATAGCTGGACTGCCCTTGTGGTTAAAGGGAGGCAGAGTAGAGTAAATCAATCCGAAAGGAGGCGCAACCTTGCGTTTTATTGAAATATTAGCGGCCTCATTTTCTTTTTTTAGCAGGATTCCCGTACCGAAGATCCTTTTGCCCGAAAGGGAGCCGCCTTACCCCATGATGCTCGCCGTCTCTCCTTTGGTAGGAGGCATTTTGGGCGCGATATGGGGAGGAATAGGGGCAATTCTCAGTTTGAGGTTTGCAGCCCTCGGTGCTGCATGGGCATCGGCATTGATATACGTATTATTGGGTTGGGGATTGCATTTAGATGGGCTTAGTGATGTAGCAGATGGCTGGGGAAGCGGAGAAAGCGGGGCAACGCTTAAGGAAGTGATAAAAGACTGCCATTGTGGGCCCTACGGTGTTGTAGCGTTAGTATTGACATTGGGTTTCTGGACATCGCTTCTTTTTGCCCTTCCAACATGGCGTTGGATAACGATAGGCATAATGGTGGGGGCATCAGGCAGGTGGGCGATGTGCTGTGCGTCGTGCATAGGCCGTTATCCCTGGAAAAGTGGCATGGCGCTTCCCTTTGTCCAGGACTTTTCAGTTAAAGAAATTCTTTATGCCCTTTTATGTTTTGCCATATTTTTTCTACTTGGGCCATGGCTATGGATTTTGTCATTCTTTTCAACCACCTTCATTGGCGCCCTTGTCGCATTGTGGGCACAAAAGCGAATTGGAGGAGTTAGCGGTGACGTACTAGGTACCATAGAAGTGTTGGCGGAGCTTTGTGCACTTGCGGCGATAGCTTTGTTTACACTGTAATTAAACAAGAGCCTATAAAGAATCCACATTTTGCCCCCAAATCATTTCTGTTACTTTATCTAAAGTTAGTTTATGGTAAAATGCGCATACTTAAATGGCTTCTTTGTGATGTTAGGTTTTTTTAAATATATTTTTAAAACAAGACAAAGAGTGAGGTAAAAATTGAGAAATAAAATTAAACTAATAGCTATTGATTTGGACGGTTCACTTCTTACATCAGAAAATACCATTACGGAAAACACGATTAGAGCTGTTAAAGACTTAATCTCTCGAGGTGTGACCTTTCTTATAGCTACGGGAAGGATGTTTTGTTCTGCCCGAAAGTATGCACTAATATTTGGACCACAAACGCTCATCATCTCCTACAATGGAGCTTTAATAAAAAGAGCTCAAGGCAAAACATTGTTACATAGGCCAATCGCTTTAAGTCTGGCGAAGGAGGTCCTGAGCTTCTTTAAAGAAAGAGATTGGTATGTTCAAAGCTATATCGACGATGTACTTCACGTCAAGGAATTAAACGAAAAGGCGATGATTTACGCCAAAAACTCTGGAGTAACTCCAATCATCGTGGGAGACAAGCTATATGATCCCCCAAAGGGACCAACAAAGCTGCTCGCCATGACCGATGACGAAAGTTTAACAGAGGCGATAAGAGATGAGATTAAATCACAATTTAACACCCGCTTATTTGTGGCAATTTCGTCTCCCACCTACATAGACATGGGAAATCCCGAAACAAGCAAGGGAAAGGCATTGACTTATGTTGCAAAAAACCTTGAAGTTAAAAAAGAGGAAATATGTGTCATCGGTGATTCGGAAAATGATGTGGAGATGTTTGAGGCGGCAGGATTATCCATTGCCATGGGAAACGCGCGAGAAGATGTGAAAGCGAAAGCTTCATTCGTAACTACTTCAAATGACGAAGAGGGTGTAGCTTTCGCCATCAAAAACATAATCATCCCCGATTTTCTTTAGCGAGGTTGGACAAGGCATCAATTAAAAGCTCTATTTCGCCTTCCGTATTAAACGGTCCAAGCGAAACTCGAAGAGAACCTTGTGGGAAAGTGCCAAGCGTTTTATGGGCAAGCGGAGCACAATGCAGTCCCGGGCGTGTCTCGATGCCCCATTTCTCGTACAGCTCAAAGGCTAACTCGGCATTATCCCATCCTCTGAAGTTTAAGGCAAAAATTGGCAACCTATTCTTCATCTCCTTGGGCCCATAGAGGCTAACCTCTTCCATTCGAAGCAATTCCTCCAACAATTTCTTCTCAAGCTCGTCCGCTTTCTTTGTCAACTTATCCATGCCCTCGGACTCGATCCATTCAAGCGCCGCCTTTAGTCCCGCTATGCCCGGTAAATTAGGGGTGCCGGACTCAAATTTATCTGGCATTTTTTGAGGTTGCACCTCTTGGTGAGAAAAACTTCCCGTTCCTCCCTCTATTAAAGGCAATACAATATCGGCGAAATCGGGCCTCCATACTATCCCTCCGGTGCCCTGCGGTCCCAAAAGTCCCTTATGACCGGTAAAGCAGAGGGCAGCGATATTATTTTTCGATACGGAGATTGGAACGCTACCCGCGGTTTGAGCTACATCTACCACAACAGGAACATCGTTTTTATTGCAAATTTGACAGAACGCTTTTAAATCTTGTAAAGTTCCACAGACGTTACTCGCGTGATTTAATACCACCAGGTCGGGTTTATGTATATTTATTTCTCTTTCAAAGGCAAATTCAGACATACGCCCATCTATATCGCACTTAACGACGACGACTTTTACACCCTGCTTTTCTAAGCCTCTAAGAGGCCTGATCACGGCGTTATGCTCCATTGAAGAGGTCAAGACGGTCATGCCCGGCTTCAAGAAACCCTTAATGACTATATTTAAAGCTTCCGTGACGTTTGAGGTAAAAGTAACATAGCGGGGATCTTGATGTAAGTATCCATCAAACATCCTTGAAAGCGTGACACGACAATCGGTAACTAGATCCAGCGTTTCAATGTCCCTGGAAGAAGCACCGCCTCTTGCAAGGTTGCTACCGGTCCTCGAGATGAAATCTGCCATTCTCTCGACTACAACTTTCGGCTTGGGCCAGCTCGTAGCGGCGTTGTTGAGATATACTGCCATAACCATCACTTCCTTTAAGTTTTTAGCATCAAATAAATTCTAAAACTTTTTTAACAATGGCCTCGCCGGCTTTTGGCCTTGCCAATTTTTCCGATGCTTCTAATAACTTGGCCTTCTCTTCTTCGTCTTCGAGGACTTTCAAAAGCGTATGAGATGCTCTCCTGGGTTCAAATATAGTTTTCGCAGCCCCTCGATCGAGGAGATAATCGCTGTTTCTCTGTTCCTGCCCCGGAATGACACCGCATAAGAAAAACGGACGCTTCATGCATAACACCTCTGAGGTCGATAATCCCCCCGGCTTCATGACGATAGCATCGGAGGCAGCATACACATACTCCATCCCCTTAACAAAGCCAAAAACTCTGACATTGACGCTGTCAAAAAACCTCTCCTTCATAGCCTCTCTTAACTCCTCGTTATTTCCGCATAACGTCAACACTGTAGCTTCTCTTATTTGAGAAAGGGATTCCACCACGTCCTCAAGAGGTCCAACTCCTATTCCGCCACCCATTACCAAAAAAACTGATCCATCCTGTGACAACCTCAACTTATCACGAGCTGACCTTTTTGATGGGGGCGTCATAAAACAAGGCTTGATCGGTATCCCTGAAATGTAAACTTTTTCTATATCGATGCCGTCAGCCTCGTACTGCAACAAGGCCTCTTCGGAAGCTACAAACCACCCGTCATAAATATCACGATCGCGGTGAAAGACGTGGCTTAAAAAATCAGTATTGACCAAAAAGATCGGCGTCTTTCCCTTGTATTCCTGGGCCACGGCTGCAGCGGCAAAAAAGTGAGTAAATATGATGGCGTCAGGAGAAAAGTCCACTAAAACCTTTAGCAATTTTCTTGCGTTTAACTTAACCGTGAGCTCGTGAAGCCCTCCCAGAAGTCCGATGGCCGCCTCAGGAGAATCTGTTGATTCATAAAAATATCCCCATATTTGAGGGGCTTTACGAACCATCTCGAGATAAGACCGTGCATATATGCCTCGAATGATGGGATTCACGTACGCCAGCGCATCAACGCATATCGTATCTACGTCAAACATCGAAAACCATTCACACAAGGCATTTGCTGCCGTCTTATGTCCAGTGCCTATGGAGGAATAAATTATCGCTGCCCTTTTATTCCGATCTTTCATGAAATTAACTCTCCTCGTTTTGTTTTAATTTACTTTTAAGAACTTCGCCCAACGTCATCGAGATGGGCTTTTCCTGTTCGGAAATTAAATCGATTGCAGATAAAATCGACTCGCTTATCTGTTCAAGAGGATAGTGGGGTGGAAAGTAAAGAGCGGCGGCATCTCCATGACCGCCTCCCCGTATTTTCTTGCCATCGCGCAACATCCCCGTAATTTTGCCGGCTAACCCAGATCTGCTCCTAAGAGATACGGCCCATTCCCCCGTCACCTTTTTATTTGCCACAGCTACAACCTTTGGTGGGTTTTTGCTTCTATCTAAAATCAAACCACAAAAATCAGAGACATCTCCAAACTGCAACAATTCAGGCCCCACGACTATCAATTCATCCCCGAAACGTTTCACCCTTTTTAAGGCTTCAGCGAAGCGCTCCTCCTGCTCTTTAACAAAACTCGTAGTCGCTTCGTGTTCACCATCTGTCAACGAAGAAGATGGATTTGCTAAGAGCCTGCAAAGTACGCTCCAAGGCCCACACATAGTAATCATGGCCTGCCAAAGCCTGCTTTCGGGGATTTGGCCTAACCACAGATCCCGATCGTTTGCCACTTTCACGATGTCAGACAGGACAACAAGGCGATCTTTTACGTTTACTGGAAGGTCTTGCGACATGAGCCAGTCATAGTATACTTTAGCAGCACAGGAAGAGGTATCGATCTTGAGCCATGGCCTGTTGCCCCAACGTTGCAACGTAGTTTCATGATGATCAAAACATATGGGGGGTTCCCCCTCAAAGAAGCTATCGATCAAATCGATCGTTTCCCTTTTTTGACAAAAAAGATCGAGAATTAAAACATTCCTGCCAGATTGGATGGAATCGCAAACGACATTATCCACCTCCCCATACCCAACTAAATAAATTTGAAGTGGCGCATTTTCGGGGTAGAGCGCATGCCAAGCTACAGCTGCCGCCACTACACCATCTAAATCCGTATGACTTATTATATTAATTAAAGATCTTTCCAAGGCAAACGACACCTCCAAAAGTAAAAGGAGTGACCACAGATGAACTTAAAGGAGCTTTTATCCTACTCTATAAAGCTTAATCTAAAACTTCCATTTCGTCACGAAAATATGGTTGAAAGGAAAAGGGACAGGTCATTAGTGATTATAGGGGATCTCCACGGCGAGCGCGATTCCTTTGAAGAAATTAATTACATAGTTGGTGATGAGAAGGAAGCCTTGTTTGTGTTCCTGGGCGACTATGTGGACAGAGGGCCGGACTGCATCGGTTTGCTTAAAAGTATACTCACATTTCAAATGGAAAATGAGGATAGGGTTATACTGCTCCGCGGCAACCACGAAGACTGGAACATGAATGTTCGCTACTCATTCGCAAGCGAATTGATCTCAAAGGGCTACGAGAATATCATCGAAGACATCATAGGTTGGTACGAATCTCTTCCGTTAATAGCATTGCTAGAGGACATAGTAGCTCTTCATGGGGGAGTCCCGAAACCAATTCCTTCAAGCATGAAGACCCTGGCTAAAGCCAAGGCGTCCGATTCTGTTGGTCTTCAGATTTTATGGAACGATCCCCTAGACGAGCAATACTGGCCACGCGGAGGAGGAACCAAGCCCTTTACCGCCGATGATCTTACGCTTTTTTTAAAGCTGGCCAACTCTAAACTGCTTATACGGGGACATCAATACGTACCCAATAAGGGATATAAGCTGAATTTTGATAACAGGTGCGTAACTATTTTTTCAGCGAGTTACGGTTACAGTTGGCCTCGATGCTTCGTTTACTTTCCACGTTCATGCGAACTCAAGCTTGAAGATGTGGAAAAGCACATCATATGTATATAAAACCCGATCTAAAACGTAAAGAAAATTATCAACAATACTAGAGATGCTTAGAAAATTATGAAAATAAGAACATTAAAAGTTGTTTTTCATGAAAACCCTTGTAAAATCGGTTAAAATCTTTACTGAGTACACCTATCGAGTACCTTATCCACACCTTGTGAATAACCTGTGGATAACTCTGCAATCCCGCCTGTTCACTGCATGTTATATTTTTCGCTAAATTGATTTTAATTTCAAGAAGCCCATGGTTGACGAGAACATAGATGAAAAGATATCCACATTAAAAACCAAATACGTGTGGACAAGTGGATAACTTTTGTGGAAATTATGTGGTAATATTGGGTATAGCTTGTGGACAACTTAGGGGGGGTTTCCTTGAACGACAGGTTAAACGAGGTGTGGAAAGAAGTGCTATCAAAGGCTCACGAAAAACTCCCTCAAGGGGCTGCTGAAATATGGCTTAAAACATGCCTGCCCACTTCTTTAGAAGATGGCAACTTGACTTTGGATGTCCCAAACGTATTTGTTAAAGAACAGATTCAATCGCGCTTCTTGGATGGCCTGAAAGAGCTGATAATGAGTATGAATATAGCCGAAGAAGTTGAACTGGTCGTTGGAACAGAAGTGAGGGACGGGGAACAAAAGAGAGCAGAAAGTGCCTTAAAACATAGCCCTCCTTCTGTTGATGGGCTAAATCCCAATTATTACTTCGATACCTTTGTAGTGGGAAAATCAAACAGACTTGCCCATGCTGCAAGTCTTGCCGTCGCAGAATCTCCAGGGGCCGCCTACAATCCCCTATTTATCTGGGGAGGGGTGGGATTGGGTAAAACTCACCTAATGCATGCTATAGGGCATCACGTGCTAGAACATCTTCCAGGAGCTCGCGTCGTTTATGCAAGTTCAGAAAAATTCACGAACGAACTCATATCAGCCATACAAAACAATAGAACTCAAGATTTTAAGGCTAAATTTAGGAATGTGGATATCCTTTTAATTGACGATATTCAGTTTTTAGCCAACAAAGAAAGTACTCAAGAAGAATTCTTCCACACATTTAACAGCTTACACAATGCAAAACGGCAAATTGTGTTGAGCTCCGATAGGCCCCCTAAAGAAATTCAAAGCATCGAGCAAAGGTTGGTATCGAGGTTTGAGTGGGGGTTGGTTACCGATATACAACCCCCTGATCTAGAGACCAGGATAGCTATACTTCAAAAAAAAGCCGAGATTAGGGGATATAACATACCGGAAGACGTTGTTTATTTTCTGGCTCAAAATATCCCAAGCAACATTAGGGAGCTTGAAGGAGCGTTAAACCGCATTATAGCCTGCTCTCAATTAAATATGGAACCAATAACAATTGAGAATGCAGCGGAATGGCTCAAAGATATCATAAAAATGCAAGAACAAGGCCCTATATCCATAGACGTGATTCAAGACGTGGTGTCATCATATTTCGGATTCGAAGTGGAAGACCTTAAAAGCCCCAAAAGGACCGCCGATCTTGCCTTTGCAAGACAAGTGGCCATGTATTTATCCAGGGAGTTAACAGATTTAAGCTTACAGCAAATAGGCGTAGCATTTAACAAGAAAGATCATACTACGGTGCTACATGCCTGCAGAAAGATCGAGGAAATAATGAAAGATGATTTAAAGATGAGGAAAATTGTGGACAACCTAGTGGACAACTTGAAGATATCTCGTGAATAAGTATAATAATATCCACTTTATTTTTTTATTTTTATAGTTTCTTATATAAATTGTGGACAAATGGGGATATATTAAATCATATACACACCCTTATCCACAGTGGAAAACTTTCTATCCGCCGTTTAAGTTCCTACTTATCCACAATATACACTATGCCTACTACTATTCCTACTAGTTCTTATATTATTAATAACAATAGTAATAATAGGGGGCCAAAAAATGAGGATAAAGGTATGCGACCCAACACTCATGAAAAACTGGCAGATTGTAGAAAGGACCTCGAGAGGACCAAAGACAATGTCAATATTATCAGGTATCTACGTTAAAGCCTACGATGATAAAATCACGCTAATGGCAACCGATCTTAAAACGTCCATAAAATGTACTGTCCATGATGCTGTTATCGAAGAAGAAGGAGAATCTATATTTCCTACTAAGGGAGTAGGAGAAATAATAAAGAAGCTATCCTTAGATTTTTTAATCGAAGCCACAAATGAAAGGATAACAATCAAGCATGAAAGGGATAAATTCTCTTTTACTACTTATCCGACAGAAGACTTCCCGAAACTACCTACATCTACTTCAGCAACACTTGTCTGTCGCATCGATGCACAGGAGCTGCTTAGAATAATTTCCGAGGGATCCTTTACAGGTTCAAGCACTGAAGAATTTCCACAATATCTATCGAGCTCCTTACTTGAATTTAAAGAAAATACAGCTAGGTTAATAGCAACTGATGGCAAAAGACTATCTCTATCTGAAGCAGAGTTGATAGAAACAAATGTTGATGAGCAAACTATTTTAATCCCGATAAGGGGTATTAATGAGCTTGAAAGAATATTATCCACTTTAAGCGGAGATGCTGTTGTTGAGATCTTATATGATGATTCGCAGTGTTATTTTAAGACAAATGATATAGAGCTTGTGATTAGGCGGGTTGAATCTGTCTTTCCTCCCTACGAGAGGATTATTTCATCGGATAAGACCACTTGGATGGTGGTAGATCGACAAAAATTAATAGACGCCCTTGAAAAGGTAGAGGTTGTAGTCCGTGATTATAATAAAGTTGTGATTTTGGATTTGAATCCTGCCGGCAATCTGTTCATTTCGGCTTATGCTCAAAATATAGGGGAGGCCTTTATGGAACTTGACGCCGATATCGATGGAGAGCCTTTAGAGGTTGGTTTTAACGTATCTTATTTACTACAAGGTGTTAAGGCAATAGAAGATGCCACAGTCCGACTTAGTTTTAACGGCCCTCATGGACAAATGAGGCTAAAAAAACTTGGAAGCGACAATTTTCTCTATATCTTAATGCCTGTTATTTTACCAGATGATATGTTGAAGGAGAAAGAAGAAATCGATGAGGTTTAGCCAAACATATTGGCTAAATTATAAAAACCTCAAACCAGAACGTGTTTCATGGCATGAGGGTTTAAATGTAATAATCGGCCCAAATGCCTCTGGGAAGACAAATACTTTAGAGGCTTTGTCCATGCTCTGTGGATGGGGGCAACCTCGACGCACAAAACTCAAAGACTTAATAAATTGGGATGTTAATGGGGGAGCCAAGTTATATTCAAGGTTTAGTGGAGAAGAAGAAATTTCTGTACTTATAAAAATTAATGAAAGGCGTTCCATAAAAATATCAGGGAAACAAGGAAACGCATCGGTCTTGCGCATATACGTTCCTTCCTTATCATTTTGGAGTGATGATGTACGTTTAGTGGAGGGTCCTCCCGCTGTACGACGCAACTTTTTAAATCAATTATGCGCTGTGTTGGTGCCTTTGTATGCTAGAAAATTATACGATTATAAAAAACTTTTGCGGCATAGAAATTTCTGTTTAAGGAGGGGTCAACCTGACGGTCTTATAATAAAAGCCATGGCTCCACTTGCGGCGTGGCTGTGGTCTTATAGGAGGACAATTACTGACCTTCTCAAAATAGGCCTAAAAGAAATATCGAACGACTTGTTGGAGTTTGATTTTGATATAGACATAAAAGAAGGTAGCGAAGGTTTTTTTGATGACCCCCTAGAAGGATTTTACAAATCACTTTTTGCACTTAAAAAAGAAGAGCTAAATAAGCGTGTTTCTTTGGTGGGGCCGCATAGAGATGACTTAGTTATAACTGTTGCAGGCAGGTCAGCCACTCAAGCATTAAGCAGAGGGCAAAGAAGAAAGCTCTCTGTGGCGCTTATGCTTGCCGCGGCGAAGGTTGTGGAATGTAAGATGAAAAGAAGACCTATAATATTACTAGACGAGGTTGCTTCTGAACTTGATCAAGAGGCTAAGTTGGATTTAATTAAAGCGCTCTTGAAGGGTGGCTGGCAGGTTATTGCAGCTACAGCAGATGATAGGGTGAGTGATTTTCCGGGAAAGGTATTGCGCATTTATCAAGGAGGTATATCTACCTGAAATGGCGTTGAAGGAGGAAAATACGTATGATGTGATAGTTGTAGGTGCAGGGCACGCCGGGTGTGAAGCTGCGCTTGCTTCAGCTAGGATGGGTGCACATACACTGCTCCTCAACTTATACCTTGATAATACCGCGTTGATGCCCTGTAATCCCTCTATAGGGGGTCCCGCAAAAGGCCATATTACGCGGGAAATTGACGCCTTGGGCGGAGAACAGGCTAAGGCCGCCGACAGCTCTGCCATTCATATGCGTTGGTTAAACACTTCAAAGGGGTCTGCCGTGAGGGCGTTAAGGGCTCAATGTGATCTATTGGATTATCACAAGCACATGATACAAGTTTTGGAGTCTACCGGTAATCTTTACGTCCATCAGGCCATGGTTACGGATTTATTGGTAAAAGATGGAAAAGTAAAGGGTGTTAAAACTTGGTTGGGCGAAACTTATAATGCTTCCTGTGTAATTATTACGACGGGACCTTATACCAATGGCAAGGTGTTTATAGGCCCGGTTAGTTTTCCTTCTGGACCGCTGGGACAAATGCCGTCGCTTCAACTGCCTCATTCATTGAGGCAAATTGGATTTAAAGTGGGCAGATTAAGAACTGATACGTCACCCAGGCTTCACGCAGATACCATAGATTTTAGTTCATTAAAAAGTCAACAATCATCCGATGAGCCCTTATGCTTTAGTCATTGGGGGAAGCCTCGCATATATGGCGGCTATTCCTGTTATTTGACGAGATCAACACAAATGACCCATGAAATAATAAGATCATCCCTTTATAGATCACCTCTCTTTAAAGGTGATATAGAAAGTCCGGGACCTCGGTATTGTCCATCTATAGAGGATAAGGTCATTAGGTTTCCCGACAAAGAATCTCATCTTATATTTTTAGAACCAACTGCGCGTCACTCCAAAGAGATATATATGCAGAACTTCTCAACTAGCTTGCCCTACGATGTTCAGGTGAAGATGGTAAGAAGCGTTCCGGGATGTGAAAGGGCGCATATCCTTAAACCCGGATATGCCATCGAATACGATTATTTCCTGCCAACCCAACTTTATCCATGGCTTGAGACCAAGTTGGTTGAAGGACTTTTTTTCGCAGGTCAAATAAATGGCACTTCCGGTTATGAGGAGGCAGCAGCTCAAGGGTTAATGGCAGGCGTCAACGCTGTTTTAAAGTTAAGAGATGAGGAACCTCTCGTGCTTGCCAGGCATGAAGCTTATATAGGTGTCTTAATTGATGATTTAGTGACCAAAGGTACTGAGGAGCCTTACAGGATGCTCACTAGTAGGTGTGAATACAGGTTGTTAATGCGCCACGACAACGCAGACAAAAGACTTGCCCCAATAGGCAGGAGACTAGGACTCATCGATGACGATTCTTGGAATGTCTTAATAAAAAAATGGAGGATAATGGAGGAGGAAATCGATCGTTTAAGAAAGATAAAGATTTATCCTTCACAACATGTGAACGATTTACTCCTTCCCTTAGGTCAGGCTTCTATTGTAGAACCCATAAGCGCCTATGACTTACTGAAAAGACCAGGTGTTGATTACGAGATTTTGTCTAAACTTGCACCTTTGTCTGAAGGTCTAGACAAGGAAATAAAGTCGAGGATAGAGGTGGAGGTCAAATATTCGGGATATATTCAAAAGCAAAATGCTTTAGCCTCTAAGATGAAGAGGATAGAGCAACTGCGCATACCTCGCGAACTAAATTATGACGAGGTGGTTGGTCTTTCTTCGGAGGGCCGCGAAAAGCTCAAAAAAATTATGCCTAATACCTTAGGGCAAGCAAGCCGTATATCGGGCGTAACACCATCGGATTTGCAGGTTTTATGGATGTACCTTGAGACGAGGGAGAGAAATATAGCATCATGAGCAATAAAAGCAATAAGAGTAGTAGAAGGGAAATAAAGGGAAGTCCAGAACACCTTTCTAAGGTTTTTGAAAGGTTATCGTCAACTCACATGAAAAATTATCTCGATTTTTACAAGATTCATAATGCATGGTTTGAAATAACTGGAAAGGTGTCAAAAAGATCTAAACCGATTAGCCTGCAAAAAGGTAAGTTACACATAATAGCTGATTCACCGTCCGTAGCTCAAGAGATAAATATGATGTCGGGGCGTATAATTTCCAAGGCGCTTTCCCTAGGGATTCGAATAGATTCTCTATATGTTTGTATCGGTAATTTTAAAGACAAAGCTAAAACACCCAAAAGGGATAATAATTTACAGTTAAAACCTTTTACAGAAGGCGATATCTTAGAAGAAGTCGAGAAAGTAAAAGATATGTTTAACGATTATGGCTTGCCAGATGACGTGGCGAATAGTTTGCGCAGGTTGTATGTGGTATACAATAAAAGATTTAATTTAAAAGGTTAGTTTTCAAGATATATTAAGGAGATGATATCTTGAAAAGAGATTTCTTTTTTATTACGAGAAAAATGATTTTCGTGGTCATGATCTCTTTTTTATCTCTTCTTTTAATACAATCCTCACAAGCAAGCGAGTTCGATGATCTCTTTATACTTTACGAGATTAAAGAAGCGGGAGAAAGTGAGGGGTTAAAGCTTCATGAGCGCCTATTAAAACAAGCTCCTGAGGGCATCCCCCAGTACGAGATGTGGAAGTCTCTTTTTAGCGAAAATTTAAGCGATGAAGAAAAGGCTTCAATTGCCCTAAAACTTGTTGACGATATTTTCCCTGAGGGAGATCCTTCCCAGTGGGATGCCGTTGAGGGTTTATGGATACCACAACTTATGCCAAAACCTTTAGCTGCGCTGGACGGCCTCTATATGGCAATGCAATCTTTGCTATCTATGGATGAAGAAGGAGCGCCATGGCTTGCGAGGGATTTGTTTTTAAGGCTGTACAAATCTCGTGGAGCAAGGTTTTATGGGATAAGGACCGTTCCAATAGAAGTACTTGATATATTAGAGAAACTTAAAGCGAGGGCGCCTTTGCCTCCGATTGGAGGTTGGCCCAATCCTCAGATCATTGGAAGACTTCCCTTTGCGAGAAAAATTTACGGGTGTATTTCCGTTGATACTGCTTTAATGTATAATATGACATTTCTCGATTCTTATGGAAGGCCTAGGGGCGGCGCTGGGGTATTTGCATGGGATAGGGCAAGGGGAAGGATATTTCATGTCAGAAGCGGTCCATCGAGGGACGAGATATGGCCTAAATTTTGAAATGTGGTAAAATAAAAATGGTTTCAAGTTCGTTTGAAAGGAGGAGGTTTGGATATGAAGTTTGAATCCTTAATGCAATCAGGTGATTGGAAAGGCGAAAAGCATGTCCCCGTCATTGAGGCTCCCGAGGAAGTAACTTCCGGGGAGGTTTTTACCGTTACAGTAAGTGTGGGTAAGGAGATTCCTCACCCCAACACTACAGAGCATCATATTAGATGGATAAAGTTATTCTTTAAAGGAGAAGGCGAAAAATTTCCCTTTGAGATAGGATCCTATGAATTTAACGCTCATGGAGAGCACGTAAATGGTCCTAATACAGGTCCGGCATATAGCGAACCTTACGTAATCACAAAGGTTAAGCTGACCAAATCGGGTACGCTTTTAGCAATGTCATATTGTAATATTCATGGGCTTTGGGAAAGCTCCAAGGAAGTGAAAGTGAAATAATTTTTTCTTCACCCTATTTGATTAAAATATTTAGTTAAATCATCCCTAAGTTAGATCTAACTTAGGGATGATTTTTTGAAATGTTCGGAATGAAAGCACGTGTATGCTACAAGTTGATTTAGTTGGCGTGGTAATTATTTTTTTGCTTTTTGCAGAAAGCTTATCTAAAATGAGTTTTTAAGCGCCCTCAAGTTCTTGTTAACTAAATTCCTGTATCGAGACGATGTGGTACCATAGTATCGATCTAAGGCCTTATGCTCCGAACCGTATGCCCTAATGTAGCGGGATAATAACAATGCGCCAGCGGCTATTCCAAGCTCGGGATCATGTAATAGATTTTTGGATGTTATCCCGTTCGCCGATAGCAATCCAGCATGTGTATTCCATACTACCTGCATTACGCCCACTGCCCCCTTTTTGCTCATTGCTTTGGGATCAAAATGACTTTCTGTATTGGCAACTGCAACCAGAAGATCTCCCGGAACGCCGTATTTTTTTGCATAATGAACGAAAGCGCAAGCTTCTCTCCATATTGTTTTAGAGGAAAGCTCTGGGTTTGTCGTTTTAATATATTTGACCAGCAATGCTACCGCTTCCTGTTCTTCTGAAAGCATCTCGCTTAAAAATCGAAGCGATGAGTTGGGGTGTTCTTTTTGCCAGCGAAGTACATCTTCGGGAGAATTGCCAGTTCCGGCCATGGTTCTAATTATCTCTTCATGAAAGGTAATGTCTTTCGCAGAAGTATTGTCATTTATTTCACCATCTCCAGGGGTTGTGATAGACAATAGTAAGGTGAAAAATAAAAGTGCCGTTGAAATTTTTACTATATTGCGCGATCTTGTATAAAATGGTTTCTCCAACATCGGAACCTCCTTTTTACAAAGGGTTTATACCTCCTGTACCATTACCTGACTAGGTTATTTTACTTAGTTCTAGATACTAAGAGCGCAATAGATCGCCATAAATGGCGATCTATTGTATACATTTGGTGATATAATTTAAGTTGTAAACTTAATTATACATATTTTTTTGCAATTTGAAAACCCATGACAGCGCTTTTATCCCAAGGAATGTCCAAAAGTGATTTCTA